>NZ_CP032996.1:300000-419293 GCF_005080705.1 Buchnera aphidicola (Therioaphis trifolii)
AGATTCATCAATAATACAAATAAATTTTTTAGATATTGAAGCTATAATTTTTTCTTTAGTTAATGCTCCACCACCACCTTTAATCATTTGCATATTATAGTTAATTTCATCTGCACTATCTATATAAATAATTGGATCAGAAATAGTATTAATTTCAAAAACTTTGATTCCATAATTTTTTAATATTATTGTAGTATGATATGAACTAGATACTGCACCAAGAATTTTTTTTTTAGATTTATAAAAAGCTTTAATAAAATATGAAATAGTTGAACCAGTACCAAATCCAATAATAACATTATCAGGAATATAATCTAATACAGCTAAAGCAACTTTTTTTTTTAACTGATTATAATTCATATATAATATAATGATTCAAAAAATATTTTAAATTTAAATTATATAAATTTAAATAATATAATAAAAAATAAAAAATTTATTATTTTTTTTAATATTTTATAAAAAACTGGGGTACCTGGATTCGAACCAGGGATGCCGGTATCAAAAACCGGTGCCTTGCCACTTGGCTATACCCCAAAATGAAAATACGGGAGGCGAGATTTGAACTCGCAAACCTCTAAAAGGCGTCAGATCCTAAATCTGGTGCGTCTACCTATTTCGCCACTCCCGTAAAATGGCTACAATGGGAATTGAACCCATAACCTCAGCGTTATGAATGCTGTGCTCTAACCAATTGAGCTATATAGCCTTATTTGGAATTATACTATTTAATATGATTTTGTCAACAAATTGTTAAATTAAAAAATAAAATATTAATAAAAAAATTTTAATAAAATATAAAAAAATATTTTTAAAATAAATAAGGTTAAAATGAAAGAAAATAATAAAGAAAATACTAGTTTTATACATAAAAAAGTTGAAAAATTTTTAAAAAAAAATAACAATCAAAAATTACGTACTCGTTTTCCTCCAGATCCTAATGGATATTTACATATTGGACATGCAAAATCATTATATATTAATTTTTCTATTGCTAAAAAATATCATGGAATATGTAATTTAAGATTTGATGATACTAATCCAAATAAAAATCATATTAAATATATTAATGCTATAAAAAAAGACATAATATGGTTGGGTTTTAAATGGAATAAAAGTATCAAATATACTTCTATGTATTTTAATAAAATTTATCAATATGCATTAATATTAATTAAAAAAAAATTAGCATATGTAGATAAATTAAAAAAACATGAAATTCGTAAATATCGAGGAACATTAAATAAACCAGGAATAAATAGTCCTTATAGAAATCAAAGTATTGAAGAAAATCTTATATTATTTGAAAATATGAGATTAGGAAATTTTCCAGAAGGAACAGTATGTTTAAGAGCTAAAATAAATATGAAATCTTCATTTATTGTTATGAGAGATCCTGTATTATATAGAATAAAATTTATAACACATCATAAAACAAAAAATAAATGGTGTATTTACCCTACATATGATTTTTCACATTGTATATCTGATACTTTAGAAAAAATTACTCATTCTTTATGTACTTTAGAATTTGAGAATAACAAAAAATTATATAATTGGATATTAAAAAACATTAATATAAAAAATGCTTCTAAACAATATGAATATTCAAGATTAAATTTAGAATATTGTATACTTTCAAAAAGAAAATTAAAATTATTAATTGATAATAAAATTATTAATCATTGGGATGATCCAAGATTACATACTATTTCTGGTTTAAGAAGAAGAGGATATACAGCATCATCAATACGAAATTTTTGTAAAAATATAGGAATTACTAAACAGGAAAATTTAATCGAAATAAAATCATTAGAATCATGTATTCGAAAAGAATTAAATAATTATGCTTATAGAAATATGGCTGTATTAGAACCAATAAAAATCATTATATGTAATATTTCGAATGAATATATAGAAAATATAAATATTTTAAATCATCCAAAAAACGAAAAAATGGGATTTCGAAATATTATTTTTACTAATGTTTTATATATAGAAAAAACAGATTTTCAAGAAAATCCATTAAAAAAATATTATAGATTAACTTTAGGAAAAACAATAAAATTAAAATATTCTTATTTAATTACAGCACATGCAATAAAAAAAGATAAAAATAATAATATTATTAAAATTTTTTGTACATGTGAATCAAAAAAAAATAAAAAAAAATATTCTATAATTCACTGGATCTCTAAAAAGAATGCAATAAAATCTGAATTTAGAATATATAATCCAATATTTAAAATTAAAAATCCAAATATTGAAAAAAATTTATTATCTCATATTAATAATAAATCTAAAATTAAAAAATATGGATTTATTGAAAAACAAATAAAAAATAATCTTAAAATAAATACATATCAATTTGAAAGAATAGGATATTTTATTATTGATAAAAAATTATCTAATAATAAAATTATATTCAATCAAATAGTAACATTAAAAGAAAATTGGAATAAATAAAAATTTTTTATAATATAAAATTATATTTTATTATTTATAATAAAATAATAATATATTATATTTTAAAATATTATAATATTTATTATAATAAATATTTTATAGGAAATTAAAAATATGTCTAAAATAAAAAAAATTTTTTCTAGAGAAATTATTGATTCTAGAGGAAATCCAACTATTGAAACTGAAGTAACATTAGAAGATAATTCTACTGGTATATTTTCTTGTCCATCAGGAGCTTCTACAGGTTCAGAAGAAGCGTTAGAATTACGAGATAATGATAAAAAAAGATTTTTAGGAAAGGGTGTTACTAAAGCTGTAAAATTTGTTAATACATTAATTTTTAATTCTTTAAAAAATCAAGATGCATATGATCAAAATAATATTGATAATATTATGTTAATGTTAGATGGTACAAAAAATAAAAAGAATTTAGGTGCAAATTCTATTTTATCAGTATCTATGGCTACAGCAAAAGCATCTTCAAAATCTCAAAATATTCCATTTTATGAATATATTTCAAAATTAAATAATACACCAAAACAATTTTCCATGCCTCTTCCTATGATAAATATTTTAAATGGGGGTAGTCATTCAAATAATAATATTGATATACAGGAATTTATGATACAACCTATAGGAGCAAAATCTATAAAAGAAGCAATTAGGATAGGTTGTGAAATTTTCCATAATTTAGGAAAAATAATAAAAAATAAAAAATTAAATACTTCTGTTGGAGATGAAGGTGGATATGCACCAAATTTAAAAAATAATGAATCTGCAATTATATTAATAAAAAAAGCAATTAAAAAATCAAATTATATTTTAGGAAAGGATATTACAATAGCTTTAGATTGTGCTGCATCTGAATTATATAATATAAATACTAAAAAATATTATCTAAAAGGAGAAAATAAAACATTTACTTCTCAAGAATTTAGTTATTTTTTAAAAAATTTAACATTAAAATATCCAATTACATCTATTGAAGATGGACAGAGTGAATTAGATTGGGATGGTTTTTTATATCAAACTAATTTATTAGGAAATAAAATTCAAATTGTAGGTGATGATTTATTCGTTACAAATACTAATAAATTAATAAAAGGAATTAAAAAAAAAATAGCAAATTCTATTTTAATTAAATTAAATCAAATTGGAACGTTAACAGAAACATTAAATACAATTAAAATGGCTAAAAATGCAGGATATTCTACAATCATATCACATCGTTCTGGAGAAACTGAAGATAATTCTATTGCTGATTTAGCTGTTGGAACACAAGCAGGACAAATAAAAACTGGATCAATGAGTCGTTCAGAACGTTTATCAAAATATAATCAATTAATTAGAATAGAAGAAAAATTAGGTAATATAATTGCACCATTTAATGGTATACAAGAATTAAAAAAATATAAAAATACTTTTTAAATATTTATATTAAATATTCATAATAAATTTTTATGAAAAAAAAAGTAATTATTTTAATAGATGGAAATTCTTATTTATATAGAGTATATTATGCAAGATTAAAAAATACAAATAAAAATATATTATGTTTTCAAGTAATATATAATATACTTTATATATTTAAAAAAATTTTAATTCAATATAAACCAAAAAAATTTATCATTATATTTGATAGTAAAAAAAAAAATTTTAGAAATAAAATTTTTAAAAATTATAAAAATAATAGACCTAAAATGCCTGATATATTAAAAAAAATATCATTAAAAATAAAAAATATATTATTAAATATTGGCATACCAGTTATAATTATACCTAAATTTGAAGCAGATGATATTATAGGAACAATTTCAAAATTAGCAGAAAAAAATGGAGATTATGTATTAATTGGAACATGTGATAAAGATTTAACACAATTAGTTAATAAAAATATTTACATATTAAATAATATAAGTAATACTATTTTAAATTCTCAAGATATTTATAAAAAATATGGCGTTAATCCTAATTTAATGATTGATTTTTTATCTTTAATTGGAGATCAATCTGACAATATTCCAGGTGTTTTAGGAATTGGTAAAAAAACTGCATCAATATTACTAAATAACATTGGATGTATTAAAAATATATATAACAATATTTATAAAATACTGTCTATTAAAATGAAAGGTCGTAAAAATGTTATTAAAAAATTATATTATGGAAAAAAAATGGCATTTTTATCATATAAATTAGCAAAAATTAAAATTGATGTAAAATTAAATGTAAAATATAAAACATTAAATTTACATTCATTATTTTATCCTTGTACATATGATAATTATAAATATATTAATATTATATATGATATTAAAAATATTATTTTTAATAATATTTAAAAAAATAAAATATTTTATACATATTGATGATAATCACAATTAATAATATCTAAAACATTTTTTATTCCAATATTTTTAATAGAAGAAATTAAAATAATATTAATATTTTTAAAATTATATAATATATTTTTTTTTAAAAAATTTAATTGTTTTATTCGATTTGAAAATTTTAATTTATCACATTTTGTTAATAAAATAGTAATATTAATACATTTTTTTTTAGCATAATTTAATATTTTTATATCTTCTAATCTTAATAATCTTCTAATATCTATTAATAATAATATACGTTTTAAACAAATACGAAATTTTAAATAATTAAAAATTAAAGTATGATTTTTTGTTTTATTATTATATATTTTAGAATATCCATAACCAGGTAAATCAACTAATCTTAATTTTTCATGAATTTTAAAAAAATTAATCATATTAGTACGACCAGGTAATCTACTAAATCTAGATAATTTTTTATTATTACCTAAACAATTTATTAATGTAGATTTTCCACAATTAGAATAACCAAATAATGCAATTTCTATACCATATTGTTCAATATGCATACATTTAAAATTAGTTGAACTAGTTAAAAATGTCATATTATTGTAATTTAAATTCATAAATTATCTCATAATAATTATTATATTATTAATATAATATAAAAAAATTAAAATAATATTACAATATAATATATTATTATATTATTTATTTATATAATATTTTTCATTTAAAATAGGATAAAAATGATTAAAAATCTTAGAAATATAGCCATTATTGCACATATCGATCATGGTAAAACTACTTTATTAGATAAATTATTAGAACAATCAGGATCTTTAAAACAATATAAAGAACAATGTAATAGAATAATGGATTCAAATACTTTAGAAAAAGAAAGAGGAATAACAATTTTTTCTAAAAATACAGCTATTGAATGGAATAATTATAGAATCAATATTATTGATACTCCTGGACATGCAGATTTTGGAGGAGAAGTTGAACGTATATTATCTATGGTTGATTCTGTATTATTAGTAGTAGATGCAGTAGATGGTCCGATGCCTCAAACGAGATTTGTAACAAAAAAAGCATTTGAATATAATATTAATCCAATTATTGTTATTAATAAAATTGATCGAAAATATTCTCGTCCTGATTGGGTAATAGAAAAAATTTTTGATTTATTTATTAATTTAAATGCTACAGATAAACAATTAGATTTTCCAATTATTTATACATCAGCAATATTTGGAAAATCAGGATTACATTTAAATAAAATTAAAAATGACATGTCTGAATTATTTAAAGCAATTATTAAATATACACCCATACCTAAAGTTAATTTAATGGGAAATTTGCAAATACAAATTTCACAATTAGATTATGATAATTATTTAGGAATTATAGGAATTGGAAAAATTCAATCAGGATCTATTAAAATAAATCAAAAAGTATCTATTATTAATAAAAAAGGAAAAATTAAAAATGGTAAAATAGGAAAAATTTTAAAATATCTTGGTTTAAAAAAAATTGAAATACAAAATGCATCTGCAGGTGAAATTATTGCAATTACAGGATTAAATAATTTAAAAATTTCTGATACAATTTGTGATACTAAACATATTCAACCATTACCTCCAGTTTATATTGAACCTCCAACAGTAAATATGTTATTTTCAGTTAATACTTCTCCATTTTGTGGTCAAGAAGGACAATATTTAACATCTAATCAAATTTATAATAGATTAAAAAAAGAAACTATGCATGATGTTGCATTAAAAATCCAAGAAACTAAAGATTCTAATACTTTTTCTGTATCAGGTCGAGGAGAATTGCATTTATCTATATTAATTGAAAATATGAGAAGAGAAGGATTCGAATTAGAATTATCTCGTCCTAAAGTAATTTTTAAAGAAAAAAATAATATTAAAACTGAACCATTTGAAAATGTAATTATTGATATTGAAAATCGTCATCAGGGTATAATTATGGAATGTATGGGAGAAAAAAAAGCTAAAATGATTAATATGATTCAAAATTCTAATGAAAGATTACAATTAGAATATATTACATCAAGTCGATCTCTTATTGGATTTCGAAATCAATTTATGAATATAACATCAGGAACGGGAATATTTTATTCTTCCTTTGTTAAATATTCAAAAGTAAAAACAATTAAAATTAATCAAAGAAATAATGGAGTTTTAATATCAAATGCAACAGGATTAACAACAGGATTTGCATTATTTAATTTACAAGAAAGAGGGAAATTATTTTTTGGGCATGCTCAAAAAGTGTATAAAGGACAAATTATTGGCATACATAACCGTTTAAATGATTTAACCGTTAATTGTTTAACAGGAAAAAAATTAACTAATATGAGAGCATCAGGAACTGATGAAGCAATTAATTTGACTCCTCCAATCAATATGACTTTAGAAAAATCATTAGGATTTATTAATGATGATGAATTAGTTGAAGTCACTCCAAAAAGTATCCGTATAAGAAAAAAATTTTTAAATGAAAATGATAGAAGAGTAGCATATCGAAAATTAGAAAAAAAATACAAACAATAATTTTTATTCATATAGTAAAATATATTTTTTTAAAAAATTAATAATTATATTTAAACATAGAAAATTTACTATTTATATCAGTAGTAATACGAAATGAATTACCATTAAGTTTTTTTTTATATAAAACACATTGTATTAAAAATAAATTATCTTTAATATGTAATGAATATATAATATTACCAACTTTTTTCCAAAAATAACCATCATAAATTTCTATAAAAGAAAAAATATTAATTTTAAAATTTGTAGTACCAATTAAACAATATAATCTTTTATGAATTAAATTTCTAAAATGTATTTTAGAAATCATTTCTTGACCACAATAACATCCTTTTTTAAAATTAATACCTTCCAATAAATCTAAATTTATTTCTTGAGGAAAAAATTTATTAAATACTTCATATTCTAATATTGGTATTCCTGATTTTATATGTAAATATGACCAGGCATTTTTTAAATTTAAAATATTTTTTTTTAATAAAAATAATTTTATTTCTTCTAATTTTTTTTTTTTTAATATTAATAAAAATCGTTCATTAGAACCACCAAACCATAATATAATTATATTTTTATCAAAAATAATTGATTCTTTACTATGTGGAAGATTACAAAAATATAAAGATAATATTGTTCTAACATATTTTCCAAATATTCCCAATAAAAAATAATTATTATCTTCTTCAATTGTAACATTTGAAAAAACTGAATATTTTTTTAATGCATTCATTTGAATTTTACAAATACTTTTTCTTTGAATATATGCATATCCATTTTTATAATTAAATAATTGTAATACACTTTGAACTTTACCATGAGAATTACAATTTGCACATAACATATGTTTTTTATTATTTAAATTCAAAATATCGATAGTAATATGAGATTGAAGATATTGAGTACTATCCAATCCAAAAACTTTTATTAAAGACCATTTTTTTAAAATTTCAAAAAAACATTTATTTTTTAACAATTTATCAAAATATATTTTTTTCATAATAAATAATACTAAAATTTTTTAAAAAATTAAATTTTATTTAATAATTATTATATAAAATTTATTATTTTAATAATATAAAATATTAATAAATTATTATTTTAAATTAAAATTTTTAAAAAAAATAGGGTTAAATATTTATGATAATTAATATATATAATGAAAAAATTAATAAAATAATAAAAAAAATAAAAAAAATAAAAAATAAAATAAATCTTCAACATAAAAAATATTATAATAAAAAAAATTTTTTAAAAAATAATATAAATAATAATATTAATATTCAAAAAAATAAAAAAAAAATATTTAAAATAAAAAAAATTATAGAAAAAATAAATATTATAAAAAATAAAATATATGAAATTCAAGAATTATTAAAATTATCTATTATAGAAAATGATCATAGTATTTTAAATGATATCAAAATAGAATTAAAAAACATAAAAAAAAATATTAAAAAAATAATAAATAATAATCATTTTAAAAAAAAATATGATAATTGTAATTGTTATATTGATATACAATCTGGTTCTGGAGGAATAGATGCACAAGATTGGTCAAAAATGTTATTACGAATGTATTTAAAATGGTTAGAAAAAAAAGGATTTAAAACAATAATTATTCAAAAATTATCTGGAGAAATAGCAGGTATTAAATCAGCTACTGTTCATGTTATTGGAAAATATGCATTTGGATGGTTAAGAACTGAAACTGGAATTCATAGATTAATTAGAAAAAGTCCATTTGATTCAGGACATCGACGTCATACATCTTTTAGTTCTGCTTTTGTGTATCCAGAAATTGATAATGCAATAAAAATAAAAATTAATCCATCTGATCTTAGAATTGATGTATATCGCTCTTCGGGGGCAGGAGGGCAACATGTTAATAGAACAGAATCAGCAGTAAGAATTACACATTTACCAACATCTACAGTTACTCAATGTCAAAATGAACGTTCTCAACATAAAAATAAAGAACATGCTTTAAAACAAATGAAATATAAATTATATAATTTAGAATTAAAAAAAAAAAATCAAGAAAAAAAAAATATTGAAAATAATAAATCATCTATTAGATGGGGTAATCAAATTAGATCATATATTTTAGATCATTCTCGTATAAAAGATATAAGAACAGGAATTGAAACAAGAGATATTCAATCAGTTTTAAATGGTAATTTAGATATTTTTGTTGAATCAAGTTTAAAAATAGGATTATAAAAAATAAAATTATGTTATATAAAAAAAAAATTAATGAAAGTAATGAATTTGAAATTCGAAAAAAAAAATTTTTAAAAATATATAAAAATAAATTTAATTTTCCAAATAATTTTAAATCAAATATTACAATTAAAAAAATTAATAAAAAATATATTAATTATACAAAAGAAGAATTACTTAAAATAAACATTAATTTTAATATTACAGGTCGTATTATAAAACAAAGAATTATGGGGAAAGCCTCATTTATTATAATACGAGAATTACTTGAAGAAATTCAAATTTATGTTACAGAAAAAAAAATATCTTCTGAATTTTACAATAATGAATTTAAAAAATGGGATATTGGAGATATTGTAGCAGTTCAAGGAAAAATTTTTAAAACAAAAACAGAACAATTATCCATTTATTGCTCAGTAATTATACTTTTATCAAAATCATTACGTCCATTACCAGAAAAATTTCATGGGTTACATAATCAAGAAATTAGATATAGAAAAAGATATTTAGATTTATTATCTAATAAAAATATTATGAAAAATTTTATAATAAGATCAAAAATTTTAAATATCATTAGAAATTTTATGAATCATAATAAATTTATTGAAGTTGAAACACCTATGATGCAAAATATTCCAGGAGGAGCAAATGCAAAACCATTTATAACACATCATAATAGTTTAAATATTAATATGTATTTAAGAATTTCTCCAGAATTATATCTTAAACGATTAATTATTGGTGGATTTACAAAAATATATGAAATTAATAGAAATTTTAGAAATGAGGGTATTTCTAAAAAACACAATCCTGAATTTACTATGATGGAACTTTATATTGCTTATGCAAATTATAAAGATTTAATGAAATTTATAATTAAATTAATAAAAAATATAACAAAAAAAATTAATAAAAATTATCAAATTAAGTATCAAGAATATATTTTTGACATTAATAAACCATTTAAAATATTAACTATGAAAAATGCTATTTTATATTATAATAAAAATATTAAAAAAAATGAATTAAATAATATAAATAAGATAAAAAAAATTACTCAATTATATAATATTCCAATTAAAAAAAAATGGACAATTGAAAAAATTATAGTAAAAATATTTAAAGAAACTACAGAAAATAAATTAATTCAACCAACTTTTATTACAGAATTTCCAACTGAAGTATCTCCATTAGCTAGAAAAAAAAATAATAATAAAAAAATTGTTGAAAGATTTGAATTTTTTATAGGAGGTATGGAAATAGGGAACGGATTTTCAGAATTAAATGATCCTAAAGATCAAAAAAAACGTTTTTTAAAACAAACTAATAATAAAAATCAATTAAAAAATAAAATATCATTCTATGATTCAGAATATATAGAAGCATTAGAGTATGGTATGCCACCTACAGCAGGTTTAGGAATTGGAATTGATAGATTAATTATGATTATGACTAATCAAAAAAATATTAAAGATGTCATATTATTTCCAACATTAAAACCAATAATTTAATCATTTTATGGATAAATATAATGAATTTTTTTAAAAAAACAAAATTACTAAATATTAAAACTATATTACCTAAATTAAAAAAAATATATGGACCAACTTGGATTTATGATGCAGATATTATAAAAGAACAAATTAAAAAATTAAAAAAATTTGACATTATTCGTTTTGCACAAAAAGCTTGTTCAAATATTCATATATTAAGAATTATGAAAAAATATAAAGTTCATGTTGATGCAGTATCATTAGGAGAAATAGAACGAGCATTAACGTCAGGATTTCAAACAAAAAATGATGAAATTATATTTACCTCTGATCTTATTGATCATGAAACATTAAATAAAATTATTGATTTCAAAATTACAGTTAATGCTGGATCTTTACATATGTTAAAAAAATTAGGAAAACACTCTCCAGGACATCGAGTATGGATTAGAATTAATCCAAAATTTGGTCATGGACATAATAAAAAAACTAATACAGGAGGTGAAAATAGTAAACATGGAATTTGGAATTCAAAATTAGCAATATCAATAATAAAAAAATATAAATTAAATTTAGTAGGATTACATATGCATATAGGATCAGGAGTAAATTATAAACATTTAAAAAATGTATGCAATGCTATGGTTAAAGAAGCAATTAAATTAGATCAAAATATTCAATATATTTCTGCAGGCGGAGGACTATCTATACCATACAAAAAAAATGACATACCAATTAATATTGATAATTATTTTGAATTATGGAATAATGCCAGAAATAATATATCTAAACATTTTCAAAACGCAATTAAATTAGAAATTGAACCAGGACGATTTTTAGTAGGGAATTGTGGAATTTTAATTTCTGAAATATATGAAATAAAAAAAGTTGGAAAAAAGATATTTATTTTAATTGATGTAGGATTTAATGATTTAATGAGACCAGTGTTATATGGAAGTTATCATTATATATCAATTATACCAAAAGATAAAAGAATTATAAATTATAAGAATACAATTAAAGTAGTAATAGGAGGACCTCTATGTGAATCAGGAGATGTATTTACCCAAGATCAAAATGGAGAATTAATAGAAAGAAAGTTACCAAATGTAAAAATCGGAGATTATCTTATTTTTCATGATACTGGAGCTTATGGATCTTCTATGTCTTCAAATTATAATAGTAGACCATTAATACCAGAAATTTTATTTGAAAATGGAATTCCAAAAATAATCCGAAAAAAACAAACAATACAAGAATTATTAAAATTAGAAATTGAGGCAAATAAAAAAAATATTTTATTTTAAAAAATTTATATTTAATAAAAAAAATATTAATATAATATTATTATTTACTAAAATTAAGAAAATAAAAAAATGAATAATAATAAAAAAAAATTTTATATTAAAACATGGGGATGTCAAATGAATGAATATGATTCATTAATCATCTCTAATATGTTAAAAAAAAAAAAATATATTTTTACAAAAATATTTTATGAAGCAGATATTTTAATTTTAAATACTTGCTCTATAAGAGAAAAAGCACAAGAAAAATTATTTCATCAATTAGGAAGATGGAAAGAAATAAAAAATAAAAATAAAAATATCATTATAGCTGTTGGGGGATGTGTTGCAAATCAAGAAGGAAAAAAAATTCTGAAAAGAGCTAAATTTATAGATGTTATTTTTGGAACACAAACATTACATCGATTACCAGAAATGATTGAAAAAAAAATCAAAAAAAATAAATTTATTATAGATATTAGCTTTCCTAAAATAGAAAAATTTAAAAATATAATACAACCTATGTATAAAAATTATTCAGCATCTATTTCTATTATGGAAGGATGTAATAAATATTGTTCATTTTGTATTGTACCTTATACTAGAGGTAAAGAAATTAGTAGACCATTTTATGATATAATAAAAGAAATTTCATTATTATCAGAAAATGGAATAAGAGAAATACAATTATTAGGACAAAATGTAAATTCTTATAAATATATTGATAAAAATAATATAAAATATACATTTGCAAAATTATTAAATGATATTGCTCTTATTCCTAAAATTAAAAGAATAAAATTTATAACTAGTAATCCTATGGATTTTACTGATGATATAATTGAAATGTATTCTAAAATACCAAAAATAGTAAGTTTTTTACATTTACCAATACAAAGTGGTTCAAATAAAATTCTTAAATTAATGAAAAGACCATATTCAATTCAAAAATATAAAAATATAATTCAAAAATTAAGAATTGCTCGTCCAAATATACAAATTAGTTCTGATTTTATAGTTGGTTTTCCTGGAGAAACACAATTAGATTTTGAAAAAACAATGAAAATTATTTCTGAAATTAATTTTGATATGAGTTTTAGCTTTATATATTCTTCTAGACCTGGGACACCTGCATCTAAATTAAAGGATAATATTAGTATATTTGAAAAAAAAAATAGATTAAAAATATTACAAAAACAAATAAAAATACAAACATTAAATTGGAGTAAAAAAATGATTAATAGTACTCAAAAAATATTAGTAGAAAATATTTTTGATAAAAAAAATAATCAATTTTTAGGAAAAACAGAAAATAATAGAACAGTTATTTTTTATAGTCAAAAAAATGTGATTGGAAAAATTATTAAAGTAAAAATTATTAATAAAAATAAAAAATTTTTAGAAGGACAATGCATATAATATAATATAATTATATAATATGAAAAAATTAAAATTACATATACAAATAAATACTAAATTAAAATTTTTTATTCCAAAAAAAAAAAAAATAAAAAATTGGATACAAAATATTTTAAAAGAAAACTCTGAAATTACTATAAGAATAGTAAATGAATCAGAAATAAAAAAGATAAATTTTAAATATAGAAATTGTAATAAACCAACTAATATATTATCTTTTGAATACAAAGATTTTAAAAAAAATAATTATTTATTACTTGGAGATTTAATTATTTGTCCAAAAATAATAAAACAAGAATCAATAATACAAAATAAAAATATAGAATCACATTGGGCTCATATTATTATTCATGGAACATTACATTTAATAGGGTATCATCATAATAATCAATTTCAAAAAAATATTATGGAAAAAATAGAAATTAAAATAATGAAAAAAATAGGATATAAAAATCCATATTTTATAAATTAAAAAATATTTTTTTAACATAAAAAATATTATATTAAATAAAATATAAATAGTTTTTTTAAAAATTAATATATTAAATATAAATTGTAACTTTATAAAATTAAAATAATATCACAAATGCAAAAAACATATGATCCAAATACATTAGAATTTATTGTTCAAGAATATTGGGAAAAAAATAAAACATTTAAAGTTTTTGAAAATAAAAACAAAATAAAATATTATTGTTTAGCTATGTTACCATACCCGTCTGGAAAACTCCATATGGGACATGTTAGAAATTATACTATTAGTGATGTTATTGCTCGTTATCAAAGAATGATTGGAAAAAATGTATTACATCCTATTGGATGGGATGCTTTTGGTTTACCTGCTGAAGAAGCTGCAATTAAACATAATATTATTCCATCTAAATGGACAAATACTAATATTAAATATATGAAGCAACAGTTAAAAAAATTAGGTTTTAGTTATGATTGGGATAGAGAAATTACTACTTGTGATTCAGAATATTATAAATGGGAGCAGTGGTTTTTTAAAAAATTATATAAATTAAATTTAATATATAAAAAAACTTCGCTTATTAATTGGTGTCCAAAAGATAAAACAGTATTAGCAAATGAACAAGTAATTAATGGAACATGTTGGAGATGTCAAAGTAAAATTATTACAAAAATAATACCTCAGTGGTTTATTAAAATAAAAAAATATGCCGAAAAATTACTTAAAGATTTAAATTTATTAAATCAATGGCCTAAAAAAGTTATTAAAATGCAAAAAAATTGGATTGGAAAATTTAAAGGATTCGAAATTCAATTTGAACTTACTAATACTAATAAAAAAATAAAAACATATACTACACGATTAGACTTATTATTTGGAATAACATATATATCAATATCTCCATTACATGATTTAGCAAAAAAAGAATTAAATTCAAATGAAGTACAAAATATTATTAAAAATACCTATAATGTAAATCAAAATTATGAATATTCAAAAATACAATATTTAGGAAAAAAAATTTCAAGATATGCTATTCATCCTATTACAAAAAAAAAAATTCCAATATGGATTACAAATTATATTAATTTAGAATATGATGTAAATAGTAAAATATCTTTTTCTGGACATAATAAATATGATTGGGAATTTTCAAAAAAATATAACATAAAAAATAAATTTGTTATTTTAAAAGACAATAATATTATACCTAATATTGATGATTATCCTATAGAAAATACTGGAATTTTATTTAATTCATATGAATTTAATGGATTAAATAGTACTGTTGCTCAAAAAAAAATTTTCAATTTATTAAATAAAAAAAATATTATTAAAAAAAAAAATAAATATAAATTACAAGATTGGGGCATATCACGACAAAGATATTGGGGAACTCCAATTCCTGTAGCATATCATAAAAATAATACTATTTTAATACCAAATAAAAAATTACCAATATTACCGCCAAAAATTAAAAATATGAGTGATTTTAAAAATATCAAAGAAATTTATAAAAATTGGTCAAAAATTACAATTAATAATATTTCAATGATTAAAGAAACAGATACATTTGATACTTTTATAGAATCTTCATGGTATTATATTAGATATACTGCTCCAAAATATAATGGTATGATAAATAAAAAAGCAGCAAATTATTGGTTACCAATTGATCAATATATAGGTGGTATTGAACATGCTACTATGCATTTAATATATTTTAGATTTTTTCACAAATTATTATATGAATTAAATTTAGTAAATTATCCAGAACCAGCAAAAAAATTATTATGTCAAGGTATGGTATTGTCTGATGCTTTTTATTATATTGATAATACAGGAAAAAAAATATGGATTTCAAAAGAAAATATAAAAATTATAAAAAATAAGCATGGAAAAATAAAAAATATTATATCAAATAATATTTATAAAATTATTCATGCTGGAATGATAAAAATGTCAAAATCAAAAAATAATGGTATAGATCCTGAATTAATGATTAAAAAATATGGAGCTGATACTATAAGATTATTTATTATGTTTTCTGCCCCAGTAACATCAAATATAGAATGGAATGAATCTGGTGTAAAAGGTATGTATAGATTTTTACAAAAAATATGGACTATTGTTTATAATTATATTCATAATGTTACTAATTTAAATAATAATAAAAAAAAATACCAAATAGAAGAAATTAAATATATTTTAAATCAAACAATATTAAAAGTTTCACAAGATATAGAAAATAGACAATCTTTTAATACAGCAATATCTGAAATTATGAAATTCATTAATATTTTTAGTCAAATTATACAAAATGATGATAATTTTATAAAAAAAACAATCAATATCATTTTAAAATTATTATATCCATTTACTCCACATTTTAGTTTTATATTATGGAAAAAAATGAATAATAATACAATTATTGATTATGAAAAGTGGCCAAAATATGATAAAAAATATATTATTAAAAATAATATTAATTTTATAATTCAGGTGAATGGGAAAAAAAAAGATATTTTAATAATTAAAAATAATACTACACAACAAACAATATTAAATATATTATATAAAAAATCAAAAATATCAAGTATTTTAAAAATCCAAGAAATTAAAAAAATAATATACATACCTAATAAATTAATTAATCTAATCATATAAATTATGAATTCTTATATAAAGTATAATATATTAAATAAGATATCATTAAATAAAATACATTATTATTGTATTTTAGAAAATAATTTTTTTATTGCTTATGAAATCAAAAAAAAAATATTAAATTTTTTTTTAAAAAAAAAATTATATCATTTAATTAAAATTAAAATTACATCTAATATTGATTGGAATAAAATATATCGGGAATATCAACAAAAAGATATATTTAAAAAAAAAAAATTATTGTTAATTAATATATATATAAAAAAAATAAATAATTATATTTTATATACATTAAAAAATATTTTAAAATATAAAAATAAAAATATAATATTATTATTGAATTTTATAAAAATACAATATAAAAATAATATTATATTTTTTAAAAAAATTATTCAATTAAATAAATTTTTAATAATTGATTGTCCATATCTTACAGAACTAGAAACTCAAATATGGATTCAAGAAAAAATAAAAAAAATGAATTTAAATTTAACATCTAAAATCATTATTTTTTTATCAAAAATATATAAAAATAATTTATTATTTTTATTTAAAATATTAGAAGTATTAAGTCTAAATAGTTATGATCAAATTATTACTATGAAACATGTTAAAACAATTTTAAATAAAAATATTACATCGAATATTAAAAATTGGATTTTCTTATTATTTTCCAAACAAAAAATTAAAGCAATAAAAACATTAAATTTATTAAAAAATACAAATTATAAAATATCTTATTTATTAAGAGCTATACAAAATAATTTAATATATTATTTACATATAAATAAAAATTATATTTATAAAAATCATAATATAAAAATATATAAAATTTTTAATATTTTAACTAAAATAGAAATAAATAATAAAAAAAATAAAAATAATCCATTAATATGGCAATATTTAAAAACATTAATTTTATTATTTTAAAAAAAATTATATTTAATAAAAAATATATGTTACTAAAAATATTTAATTTAACCAAATTTAAATGTCCAGATACTATTATTATGGTAAGGAAAATAATAAGAAATATCCATAAAAAAAATATAATACTAATTCTTTCAAATGATATTTCTACAAAATGGGATATACCTTTATTTTGTAAATTTATGAAATATAAATTAATTAAAAAAAAAATAAATAATAAACCATATCAATTTTTTATTCAAAAAAAATAAAATATAAAATTTATAAATTAAGTATTAATTAAAATCATTAATACTCTACGTATTGGTTCTGCTGCTCCCCATAATAATTGATCACCAACAGTAAAAATAGATAATAATTTAGAATGTACATTCAATTTTCTAATTCTACCTACAGAAATATTTAATGTTCCTGTTATAGCCATAGGTGTTAATAAATTAATTGTTGATTGAAAATTATTAGGAACAATTCTAACCCAATGATTTTGTTCTTGAAGAATTTGTATAATATTAGAATATGATAAATCTTTTTTTAATTTTATAATAAATGATTGACTATGACAACGAAATGTTCCAACACGAACACATGTTCCATCAATTGGAATAAGTTTATTTGTATCAAGTATTTTATTTGCTTCAGCTTGAACTTTCCATTCTTCTTTAGTTTGATTATTTTTTAAAGCATAATCAATCCAGGGTAATACATTTCCTGCAAGAGGAGCACAAAATTCTTTTATTGGAAAATTTTTTTCTTTAATAGATTTTGAGATTTTTTTTTCAATTTCTAAAATAGAAATATTTACAGAATTTAAATCGTCTGAAACAGAATTATATAAATATCCCATTTGTTTTATTAATTCTAAAATATTTTTAGATCCAGCACCAGAAGCTGCTTGATATGTAGAAAAAGTAATCCAATCAACTAAATTATTAAAAAATAATCCACCTAATGCCAATAACATTAAACTAACAGTACAATTACCACCTACAAAAGTTTTTTTTCCATTATTAATACCAGAATAAATAGATTGTAAATTAATTGGATCTAAAACAATAATAGAATCATCCTTCATTCTTAACGAAGAAGCAGCATCCACCCAATATCCTAACCAACCTAATTTTCTTAATTTTTTATAAATAAAATTAGTATATTCTCCTCCTTGACATGATATAATAATATCCATGGTATTTAATAATTCTAAATTATAAGCATCTTGTAATTTATTTTTACCTATAATATTTGGACCTAAATTACCAGGTTGGGATGTTGAAAAAAATATAGGATTAATGTTTTCAAAATCATTTTCTTCAATCATTCTTTGTATTAATACAGAACCTACCATTCCTCTCCAACCAATAAATCCAATAGTTTTTTTCATAAAATATATTCTCCATTAATAATATATAAATATAATAATACACTTATTATATTGTATTTTTTAATATATAATTTTATTTTATATATTTTAAATATTTATATTTATTATAAATATA
Source organism: Buchnera aphidicola (Therioaphis trifolii) (assembly GCF_005080705.1). Taxonomy (NCBI): domain Bacteria; kingdom Pseudomonadati; phylum Pseudomonadota; class Gammaproteobacteria; order Enterobacterales; family Erwiniaceae; genus Buchnera; species Buchnera aphidicola. The sequence goes on from NZ_CP032996.1 coordinate 319,359, forward strand.
ATATAATTTATTTAATATTAAATATATATTTTTATAATATTATTGTTTATAATAATTAAAATATTTTATATTAACATTATTCAAAATGGAATAATTAAAATGAATGAAATGATTTCTACTACTATATTATTAATATTAATAATGGATCCACTTGGAAATTTACCAATTGTAATGTCTATTTTAAAACATTTAACACCAAAAAGAAAATTTATTGTTCTATTAAGAGAAATGATTATTGCATTAGGAATAATGTTTTTTTTTTTATTAGCTGGAGAAAAAACATTATCAATATTAGATTTAAAACCTGAGACAGTTTCAATAGCTGGAGGAATTATATTATTTTTAATAGCAATAAAAATGATTTTTCCAGATGATAAAATAAATGATAAAAAAATTGATTTAACAGAACCATTTTTAGTACCTCTTGCAATACCCTTAGTAGCTGGACCATCATTATTAGCAACATTAATGTTATTATCTCATCAATTTTCAAATCAAATTATATCATTATCAATATCTTTATTTATTGCATGGAGTATTACTGTATTTATTCTTTTATTATCAGGAACATTTTTAAAATTTTTAGGACCAAAAGGAATAATTGCTTTAGAAAGATTAATGGGATTAATATTAATTATGTTATCTACACAAATGTTTCTTGATGGAATTACAACATGGTGTAAATTATAAATTATAATTAATTATATTATAATACAAATAAAAAATTTAAATATAAAAATATTTTTAAATATAATACATAATATAAAATATTAATTTTAAAATTTAAAAAATATTATGAATAAAAAAAATACATCTTTAAATATTAATAAAAAAATTATTCACATGAAAGATTTAAATTTAAATAATAAAATAGTATTAATTCGTGTAGATTTTAATGTTCCTATAAAAAATAATAAAATATTATGTGATAATCGTATTAAAGCAAGTCTTCCAACTATTTCTTTTGCTTTAAAAAAAAATGCAAAAGTTATTTTAATGTCACACTTAGGTAGACCAAAAGAAGGTCAATATGATAAAAAATTATCATTATTTCCAATTTTTCAATATTTAAAAAAAATATTTCCTAAAAATAATGTTCAATTTAATAATAATTTGAATAATATTAAAATTAAAAAAAAAGAATTATTAATATTAGAAAATGTAAGATTTAATATTGGAGAAAAAGATAATAATGAGATATTATCTCAAAAATATGCTAATTTATGTGATATTTTTGTTATGGATGCTTTTGGAAGTTCCCATAGAAAAGAATCTTCAACATATGGAGTTGGTATATTTTCTAAAATAGCATGTGCTGGACCATTATTAATATCTGAAATTAATAATTTAGAAAAAGCTTTAAAAAACCCAAAACGTCCTATGATTTCTATTGTAGGAGGAGCAAAAATATCTACAAAATTTAAATTATTAGAAAAATTATCTAAAATTTCCGATACTGTAATTGTTGGAGGAGGTATTGCAAATACATTTTTAGCAATTGATCATAATATTGGTAATTCATTATATGAACCAAAATTTATACCATTAGCAAAAAAATTAAAAAATAAAAATAATATATTAATACCAGTAGATTCAAGAGTTGGGATAGAATTTTCAAAATTAACACCTGCTTATATAAAAAAACCACATGAAATTAAAAAAAATGAAGAAATTATGGATATAGGGGATTTGAGTATAAAAAAAATAATTACAATAATTAAAAAGGCAAAAACCATACTTTGGAATGGACCAATTGGAGTTTTTGAATTTCCAAATTTTTCTTTAGGAACTAGGGCATTAGCAGAAAGTATTGCTAAAAGTAAAGCATTTTCAATTGCAGGAGGAGGAGAAACTATAAATGTTATTGAAATGTTTAAAATTAGTAATAAAATATCTTATATTTCAACAGGAGGAGGTGCTTTTTTAGAATTTGTAGAAGGAAAAAAATTACCTGCAATTAAAATGTTAGAATCAGTAAAAAAAAAAATATATAATTAAATTATATTTTATAAATATAAATCAAAATAAATAGGAAAAATATGTCTAAAAAATTAAATAATATTAAATCAGGTGTAATTTTTGGTAATGATATAAATACAATTTTTAAATTAGCAAAAAAAAAAAATTTTGCAATACCAGCAATTAATTGTACAAATTTAGATACTATAAATACAGTATTAGAAACTGCTAATAAAATGAGATCTCCAGTAATCATACAATTTTCTTATGGAGGTTCCATATTTATTGGGGGTAATAATATAAGAAATATTTCAGATATTAAAAAAGCAACATTAGGAGCTATTTCTGCAGCAAATCATGTACATTTAGTTGCAAAATATTATAATGTTCCAGTAATATTAAATACTGATCATTGTCATATAAAAATTTTACCATGGATAGAAAATTTAATTAAAATTAGTGAAAAAAATTTTAATCAAAAAGGATATCCTCTATTTTCTTCACATATGTTAGATTTATCAAAAGAAAAAATAGAAAAAAACATAAAAATATGTAGTCAATATTTAAAAAAAATGCAAAAAATTAATATGTTTTTAGAAATTGAATTAGGATGTACAGGAGGAGAAGAAGATGGAATTGATAATAGTAATATAAATACTAATTTATTATATACTAAACCAGAAGATGTTAATTATGCTTATAAAAAATTAATTAATATCAGTCCTTATTTTATCATTGCTGCATCTTTTGGAAATGTTCATGGAGTATATAAACCAGGTAATATAATTTTAAAACCAAAAATATTATATGAAACACAAAAATATATTTGTAAAATAAATAATTTAAAATCTTCAAAACCAATAAATTTTGTCTTTCATGGAGGATCTGGTTCTTCAATAAAAGATATTCATGAATCGATTAATTATGGTGTAGTAAAAATGAATATTGATACTGATATACAATGGGCATCTTGGAAGGGAATTTTAAATTATTATCAAAATAAAAAACAATATTTAAAAACACAATTAGGTAATCCAGAAGGAATTCATTCACCTAATAAAAAATATTACGATCCAAGAATATGGACAACAAAATCACAAATTTCTATATCAAAAAAATTAACTAAAATATTTAAAATACTTAATTCATATAATTTATGGTAAAAAATTATGTTATAAAATATAATTTATAATCATTAGGAGTAAAAAATGCAAGAATTTAACGTAATTAATAATATTAATTATGTTAGAAATTGGGTAGAAAATCACCAAAAAATATTATTAAAATATATTATACATATAATATCAGCTATTATCATTATAATTACTGGTATTTTTTCTTCTAGAATCATTTCTAAAATATTTCATACAATACTACATAATAGAAAAATTGATAATACAATATCTGATTTTCTTATCATGATTTCAAAATATATAATTATTACTACAACTATTATTATAACTTTAGGTAGTTTAGGAATACAAACAACATCTATTATAGCCATTTTAGGAGCTGCTGGAATGGCAGTGGGATTAGCATTACAAGGTTCTTTATCTAATGTTGCAGCTGGAGTTTTATTAATAATTTTTAGTCCATTAAGAATTGGAGAATATGTGGTTTTTAAAAATATTGCTGGAACTGTATTAAAAATACATGTATTTTATACTACTTTAAAAACATTGGATGGAAAAATAATTATTATTCCTAATAATAAAATTACATCTAATAATATTATCAATTATTCTAGAGAACCATGTCGTAGAAATGAATTTATTATTAATGTTTCATATGATGCAAACGTAGATTTAGTAATAAAAATATTAAAAGATGTGATGTATAATGAACCAAGAGTATTAAAAGATAAAGATATAATAGTAGGATTAAATAAATTAGAATTTTATTCAATGAATTTTATTGCACGATGTTGGAGTAATACAAATATTTTAAATACTGTATATTGGGATTTAATGATAAAATTTAAACAAGCACTAGATGATAATAATATTATTCTTCCATATAAAAAATTAAATGTATATATTAATAAAAAAAAATATAATAAAAAATAAATTATTAATTATTTTTTATATTTTTTTTGGTTGCGGGAGCTGGATTTGAACCAGCGACCTTCGGGTTATGAGCCCGACGAGCTACCATACTGCTCCATCCCGCGATAATTAAAATTATATACTATAATAATATAAAAATCAATATTTAAAAATAAAAAAATTCATGTAATATAATTAAATTATAATTAATAAAATATAAAAATAATCAATATGAATAAAATAATATTAAATAAACATGAAATTCAAATAATTGAAGGTGATTTAATTTCTGAAAATTCTAAGATAGCAATTGTTATACCACGTTTTAATAATTTTATTAATCAAAATTTATTAAATGGTGCTATTGATATTCTTATTAGAATAGGAAAAATAAAAAATAAAAATATTACTATCATAAAAATTCCTGGTTCATATGAAATACCTATTATTTTAAATAATATTTCTTCTTTTTTAAATTATGATGGAATTATAACATTAGGAACAATTATAAAAGGAGAAACTGAACATTTTAAAGTACTTTCTTCAAATATTACTTCTAAAATATCTGAAATAAGTTTAAAAAATAATATACCTATTTCATTAGGAATTTTAATGACTGATACTATTGAACAAGCAATAAATCGATCAGGATTAAAATTTGGAAATAAAGGAAGTGAGGCAGCATTAGTAGTATTAGAAATGATTAATATTATAAAAAAAATTAAAAATAAAAATTAATTTTAAAATTAAAATATATTAATTAAAATATAAAAAAAAATGAACATTTTAATTAAAAAAAATAATATAAAAAAATCAAAAGATAAATTTTATATGCAAAAAGCAATTCAATTAGCTAAAAAAGGAAAATATACAACTGATCCAAATCCTAATGTTGGTTGTATAATTGTTTTAAAAGATAAAATTGTAGGAATAGGATGGCATAAAAAATCAGGAGAAAATCATGCAGAAGTAAATGCTATTAATATGGCTGGAAAATTATCAAAAAATGCAACAGCATATATTTCATTAGAACCATGTAATTATTTTGGAAAAACACCTCCATGTTGTGATTTAATCATTAAATCTGGAATTAAAAGAGTAGTAATAGCTATTTTAGATCCTAATCCTAAAGTTTCAGGTAAAAGTATTGAATATTTAAAAAAATCAGGAATTCAAGTAGAAATTGGAATTTTATCTCAAAAAGCTAAAAATATTAATAAGGGTTTTTTTAAAAGAATGTTAACTGGAATACCATGGATACAAATAAAAATGGCTATTTCTATTGATGGAAAAATAGCTATGAAAAATGGAGAAAGTAAATGGATTACTGAAAAAAAATCAATACAAAATGTACATAAACATAGAGCATTAAGTTCAGCAATTTTAAGTACTAGCAATACTATATTAAAAGATAATTCAAAATTCACCGCAAGATATCAAACTAAAAATAAAAAATATATACAACCAATTAGAATTATTATAGATAGTAAAAATCGTATTCAACTTCATCATAAAATTATTCAAGAAAATAAAAGTGAGGTATGGTTAATAAGATTATTTAAAGATAAAATTTTTTGGCCAAAACATGTAAAACAAATCATATTACCAAATAATATTAATCAAATTAATTTACATATATTATTGAAATTTTTAGGAAATAAAAAAATTAATACATTATGGATAGAATGTGGATCAAATTTATTTAGTAATATGTTAAGAATGCATTTAATTGATGAATTAATTTTATATATTGCACCAAAAATGTTAGGTAATAAAACAATATCACTATATCATGATATTAATAATATTTATTTAAATCAAGCAGAACAATTTATTTTTAAAAGTATAAAAAAAATAGGATCAGATATTAAAATTATATTACAACCAAAATATCAATATAAAAAAATATCATAGGAGAAATAATGTATCATCAAACAAGAAGAAATGCAAGAAAATATATAATACAAGCACTATATACATGGGAAATATCTAAAAATAATATTTTAGATATAAAAAATCAATATTTAAAAAAAATGAATAAAAAAATAGTAGATATAAAATATTTTCATGAATTAATGACAAAAGTAATAAATAATCATGAAAAATTAGATCAAAAAATAAAAAAATGTTTACATATAAAAATGCAAAAAATTGGACAAATAGAAAAAGCAATATTAAGATTATCTTTTTATGAATTATATAATAGAAAAGATATCCCTTATAAAGTATCAATAAATGAAAGTATTGAATTAGCTAAATTATTTGGTTCAAATAATAGTTATAAATTTATTAATGGAGTATTACAAAATGCAAAAGATAATATTAAAAATATAAAAACATAAATAAAAATTATTTAAATCAATATTTTATTTATTTCTTATATTTTTAATAAAAATATAAATAATTAAATCATACAAAATAATATCTAAATTATATAAATAATATTATGAATAAAAAAAAAAAAAATACAAAAATATGGAATATAAAATTAGCAAAACAAATTGCAAAAAAAGAATCTATTATATTAACAATTGAACATTTAGAGATTATTTATTTTATTAGAGATATTTATAATAAATATAAAATTATTCCACCAAATAGAATGTTATTAAAATTAATGAAAAAAAAATTTGAAAAAAAAAAATGTAATAATATATATATATTATCACTTTTTCCTAAAGGAATTAATAAACAAGCAAATAAAATTGCAGGATTACCAAAATCAAATATATGCTTATAATTTAATGATTTATAATTAATATAATATTAAAAATTATCATAATAATAATAGACCAATAAAATAATAATCTTGAAAAATTATAATAATTTAATAATAAAAAATATATATAAGATATAAATAACCATATAAAACTAAAAAACAATAAAATTAAAAAATATATTATATTAATATAATGAAAAATATAAAATAAAATAATTATTATTATAAATAAAAAAATATAAAAAATAATATTTTTGATTGTTATTAATTTTCCTTTTTTAATAACAATAGTTGGTATATTAGCAATTTGATAATCTGTATTATTAATAATTAATATTGAATATGAATGAGCAATCTGCCAAAAAATAAATAATAAAAATAAAAGAATACATTTTAAATCTATATAATTTGATATAGCACAATATCCAATTAATGGAGGTATAGCACCTGAAATACTACCAAAAAAAATATCATAAATTGAAGTACGTTTTAAATAATAACTATATATAATGACATAAAAAAAAAATCCTATAATAGATAATAAACATGATAATAAATTTACTTTATTTAAAAAAATAAATATACTCAATACAAAAAATAAACATCCAAAAAATTTAGAATAAAAAATTAAATGATTAGATATTATTAGAAGTCTTTTTTTTGTTCGATACATTTTTTTATCAATATCAATATCAATAATATTATTAAAAATACATCCAGAAGAAATAATAAAAAAAGTTCCAAGCAATGTAAAAAATAATAATGAAAAATTACATTTTTCAAATTTAGAAAAATAAAATCCACCTAATACTGCAATTAAATTCACAAAAATAATTCTTGGTTTAATTAATTTAATATAATTATTCATTATTAATAATATATTTAACATTTCATATGATTATTTAAATGATACATAATCCAAATTGAACCAAAAATAATAATAAAAATCACTAATATTGAAAAAATTAAAAATATAATATTCCAATAATTTTTTTTAGAAAAATTTAAATGTAAAAAATATTTTAAATGAACAAAAATCTGAATACATGAAAATATTATTATTAATTTTATAGTAATATTTGAACTAAAATAATTTTTAAAAACTAAAAAAAATGGTATTAATGTTAAAAATAAAGAAAATAAAAATCCTAAAATATATAATTTAATTTCTTTATAAAAGTTTTTATTTTTTAATGTCAAATTATTCATGATATATTCCCAAATAAATATACTATAGTAAAAATACAAACCCAAATAATATCTAAAAAATGCCAAAATAAACTAAAACATAAAATTCGAATATAAATAATATTATTAGAATGTAATTTATTTATTTGAAAAAAAATTCCTAATAACCATAATAAACCAATAATAATATGTATACCATGCATACCAATTAAAGTAAAAAAAGAAGATAAAAATCCATTTTTTTGTGGAGTATAACCTATTTTTTTTAAATTATAAAATTCATATATTTCTAAAAAAATAAAAAATAATCCTAATAAAAAAGTTAATATTAAAGAAAAATATAAAAAAAATATTTTTTTATATTTTGCACTAATAACTAAAAATCCACAAAAAATAGAACTTAATAATAATATTATTGTTTCAAAAAAAACAATTTTTAAATTAAAAATATGTTGATATTCTAATTTATGAACATACATTATACAATAAACTGCAAACATAGTAGCAAATAATATGCAATCACTCATTAAATATAACCATAATCCAAGCATATTATTAATTTTTACTTCATTTAAATAATGTGAAATATGATTAGTATGTTTTTTAATAATATTTTGAATCATTTTTTTTCCTTTTTAAAAATAAATTTTTTATTTTCTATTTTTTTTACTTCTGAACTTAAAATATAATAACTATCTTGATAAAAAGAATAAATAAAGAAAATTAACATACTAAAAATAAAAGAAAAAATACATATTAACCAAATATGCCATACCATAGAAAAACCTATAAAAAATGAAAAAATACCTAAAATAATTCCTAAAGCAGTATTTTTAGGCATGTGAATATCATAATAAATTTTTTTATCTTTTAATAATTTATTAGTTTTTTTATACCAAAAATCATCTATACTTAAAACATTTGGAATATGTGCAAAATTATAAATTGGAGGTGGAGAAGAAGTACTCCATTCTAATGTTCTTCCATCCCATGGATCTCCATTATTATCAGAATTTATATTTTTATATTTAATAGAAATATAAAATTGAATTATTTGACATAGAATTCCAATTAATATTAATACTGCTCCAATTATAGAAATAGATAACATAAAATGAAATTTATGATCAATATTTTGACTAAGTCTACGAGTCATTCCCATTAATCCTAAATAATATAATGGCATAAAAGCAAGAAAAAATCCTAATATCCAAAAATAAAAAGCTAATTTTCCCCAAAATTCATCTAATTTAAATCCAAATAATTTTGGAAACCAATATGTAATTCCTGCAAAACAACCAAAAACAACTCCTCCAATAATTACAGTATGAAAATGTGCGACTAAAAATACACTATTATGTAAAATAAAATCAATAGCTGGAATTGATAAAATAACTCCTGCCATACCACCTATAGTAAATGTTATTAAAAATCCAATAGTCCAAAGCATAGCTGAATGCATATGAATACGACCTTGATACATAGTAAATAACCAATTAAATATTTTTACTCCTGTAGGAATTGCAATAATCATAGTAGTAATTCCAAAAAAAGCATTTACATTTGATCCAGAACCCATAGTAAAAAAATGATGTAACCAAACTATAAAAGATAATATGGTAATAGAAATTGTAGCCCAAATAAGAGAAGTATAACCAAATAAAGTTTTTTTAGAAAATGTAGATACAATTTCAGAAAAAATACCAAATGCTGGTAATATTAAAATATATACTTCAGGATGCCCCCAAATCCAAATTAAATTAATATAAATCATGGGATTTCCACCTAAATTATTAGTAAAAAAATGAAATCCACAATAACGATCTAAACTTAATAATATTAACGTTATAGTTAAAACTGGAAAAGCAGAAATAATTAAAATATTTGAACAAAGAGCAGTCCAAATAAATACTGGCATTTTAAATAAATTCATTCCTGGTGCACGCATTTTTAAAATTGTGACAATAAAATTTATTCCACTTAAAGTAGTACCAATTCCAGATATTTGTAAACTCCAAATCCAATAATCTACACCTACTCCAGGACTATATTGAATTTCTGAAAGTGGAGGATAGGCTAACCATCCAGTTTTAGCAAATTCACCAATTGCTAATGAACAATTAATTAATAAAGCTCCGCTAAAAGTTAACCAAAAACTTAAATTATTTAAAAAAGGAAATGCTACATCTCTAGCACCAATTTGTAATGGTATAATTAAATTCATTAATGATATAATTAAAGGCATAGCAACAAAAAAAATCATAATTACACCATGAACAGTAAAAATTTGATCATAATGATGAGAAGGTAAAAATCCTTTATATCCCATGGAAGCATAAAATTGTTGCAATCTCATCATTAAAGCATCAATAAAACCTCTAAATAACATAACAATAGCTAATATAAGATACATAATTGATATTTTTTTATGATCAACTGAAGTAAACCATTCACACCATAAATATTTCCATTTTTTTAAGTATGTAATTTTAAAAAAAATAAAAGATAAAATTAAAAAAATAATAATACACGTAATCATAATAATTGGTTCATTATATGGAATATCTGTTATTTTTAATTTTCCAAACATAATATTTCCTTTATAAATATAAATAATTTATTTACAAAAATTATCGTGATGAATAATAAAGAATTTTATTAAATAAATCAGGACAAACAGAAGAAAAATATCTTATAGGATGTAATGAATTTGGTTTAGATATTAAATTAAATTTATAGAGAGTATCTAATTTATATGGAACATGTTGAACTCTTTTTACCCACTTATAAAAAATTTTTTGATTTGGAACAACAATAACATTAAATTTCATATTAGAAAATTCAGAACCATTATAATTAGATGAAATTCCTTTATATTGTCCTGGAAATTTTGCTATTAAATTTAATACACTTTTCATTTTATTCATAGCATAAATTTGACTACCTAATTTAGGAATAAAAAAAGCACTCATTACAGAATTTGAAGTAATATTAAAAATAATAGGAGTATTATTAGGTATAAAAATTTCATTTAAAGTAGCAATATGTTGTAATGGATATATAAATAACCAATTCCAATCTAATGCTACTACATTTATTATAATAGGTTTATTTATAGATATAATTTTTTTCCTAGGATCTAATTCATGCGATGAAGTCCATGCTAAAGTTCCAAGAAAACAAACAATCATAACAGGAAAAAACCATATCATTAATTCAACTTTTCTAGAATGAGACCAATTTGGTTTATAAGTACTCATTTTAAAATCACGATATTTATAAACAAAAAATAATGTCATTAAAATTACTGGTATTACTAATGTTAACATTGCAATAAAAGACATAAAAATTAATCTATATTGTTTTATTGCTATTTCTCCTGTAGGATGAAAAATAGAATTACGAAAACCAAATAATAAAAATATTCCACAAAATAATATTATTTTTTCAAAAATATTTTTCTTATTCATATAATTATTTAACCTCAAAAAAAATATTTTTTATTATTAATATTACATATTGTATTATTAATATTTTTTATTAATAATAAAATATTTAATATTAATAAAAAATTTAAAATTTTATTATTAAATATTATTCAATATAAAATAATTATATAATTAAAAAAAATAAATTTAATATTTATGTTAAAAAAAATACAAAAATATTTTAATACTAATCTTGTAATGATATATGACAATACTAAAAAACACAAAAATAATAATAATAAAAAACATTTCACATTAATTATTATTAGTGATTATTTCTTAAAAATAAAAATGTTACATAGACATCAAAAAGTTTATAAATTATTATATTCAGAAATGAAAAATAAAATTCATGCAATCTCTATATATACATACACTATTAATGAATGGAAAAATAATAAAATTCAAAAAAAATATAATATTAATTGTAAATTTTCAAATATTTAAAAAAACAAATAAAATTTACATAAAATAAATTATAATATTAAAAATTATAATATAATAAATATTATAATATAAATATAGGATGTATAATGAAATTTATTTTAAAAAATAAAAATAATTTTGAAAAAGAAATTAATATTACTATTCCATTAAAAAATATACAAGAATTAAAAAAAAAAGAAATAATTAAAATAAGAAAAACGACAAATATTAATGGATTTAGAAAAAATAAAATTCCAATTCATATTATTGAAAATAAATATCATGAAAAAATTAAAAAAAATATAATAAAAAATATTATTTATGATAATTTAAAAAAAATTATTAAAATAGAGAAATTAAATATTATTAATGAACCAAAAATTATTATTCATCAATATAATAATAATTCTGATTTTATTTATTCAATATTTATTCAATCTATTCCAGATATTGATCTTAATATATTAAAAAAAATTAACATTAAAAAAATAAAAATTATTATTAATGATTTAGATATTGAATATTATATTCATCATGTAATTAATCATGAAATATCTTGGAAAAAAAATATAAATCAAATTCAAAAAAATGATAAAGTAATTATTAATTATAATATTAAAAAAAAAAATATTTTTCATCAATTAAAAAATAATAAAATAACATTATTAATGAATCAAAATAAAATTCTTCCTCAAATACAACAACAATTATTAAATAAAAAATCCGGAGATACTTTTCTAGTAGAAATAAATGTTCCAATTAAACATCCAGATATAAAATATCAAGGAAAAAAAATAATATTAAAAATTCATATTAATAAAGTATTATCTCCTAAAAAAATATATTCAAAAAAAAAAATTATAAAACATTTACAAAATATATTTAATATAAATCATTTTTCAGATTTAAAAATAATTATTAAAAATCAATTAAAAAAAGAAATTGATAATTTAGAATATAAATATTTAAAAAATCAAATTATAAAAAAAATAATAAAATCTAAAATTATTAAAATTCCAAAAGAATTTTTATATAAAAAATTAAAAAAAATAGAAAAAAAAATTAATAAAGAATATATTCAAAATAAAGGAAATATTATTGAATTAAAATATTATAATAATTTAAAAAAAAATATATTAAAAGAAATTCAAATTGATCTATTTATGCAATTAATAATCAAAAAAAATAAAATTAATGTAACAAAAGAAGAAATAAAAAATTATATAAAAAATACATCACAAATAAATGAAAATTTTATAAAAGAAATTCAAATTCAAAAAAATAAAAATCATATTTATAATAATTTATATAATATTATTTTAGAAAAAAAAATTATTAATTATTTATTAAATTTATTTTTTATTCAAAATAAAACATATAATTTAAAAAAGGTTATAAAAAATTTCAATCAATAAAAATATTCATTTTAATACATTAAAATAATAAATATTTAAATAGGATAATGCATGTTAAAATATATAAAAAAAAATATATTACAATCTCAATTAATACCAATGGTAATTGAAAAAACTAAGAATGGAGAACGATCATATGATATTTATTCTCGATTATTAAAAGAAAGAATTATTTTTATTTCAGGAACAATTGAAGATAATATGTGTAATACAATTATTGCACAAATGTTATTTTTAGAATCAAAAAATCCTAAAAAAGATATTTTTTTATATATAAATTCTCCAGGAGGAGTAGTTACTTCTGGAATGTCTATTTATGATACTATGCAATTTATTAAACCAGATATTAATACTATTTGTATAGGACAGGCCTGTTCAATGGCTGCAATACTATTATGTTCTGGTACTCCTGGAAAAAGATTCTGTTTAAAAAATTCAAGAATTATGATACATCAACCTATTGGAGGTTGTAAAGGACAGGCATCTGATATTATGATACATACACAAGAAATTATAAAAACAAAAAATGTTATTAATAAAATTCTTGCATTTCATACTGGACAAAATATTTCTAAAATAGAACAAGATACAGAACGAGATCATTTTTTTAATGCAAAAGAATCAATTAAATATGGATTAGTAGATTCAATATTAAAATCTAGAAAAAATAAAAATATATAATTTTTAAGTATATTTATTTAAAATATTATAAAATATTAATTATTATTTTAAATAAAAATAAATAATATAAAAATCTTTTCATTATATAAATAATAATCGGAAAAATACATTCAATATGAATTTAAATGAAAATTTTAATATTTTATTAACTCCAAAAAAAATAAAAAAAAAATTAGATGAGTATATAATTGGACAAGAAAAAGCAAAAAAAATATTATCAGTATCAGTATATAATCATTATAAAAGAATTATATATTTAAATAATAATCAAGATAATAATATTGAAATAAAAAAAAGTAATATATTACTTATTGGTCCTACGGGTTGTGGAAAAACATTATTAGCAGAAACTATGGCAAAAATATTACAAATTCCATTTGTTATTGCTGATGCTACTTCTTTAACAGAAGCAGGATATGTAGGAGATGATGTTGAAAGTATTTTACAAAAATTATTACAAAATTGTCAATATAATATATCTAAAGCTGAAAAAGGAATTATATATATAGACGAAATTGATAAAATATGTAAAAAATCTGAAAATGTATCTATTACAAGAGATGTTTCTGGTGAAGGAGTACAACAAGCTTTATTAAAAATTATGGAAGGTACAATAGCATCTGTTCCACCTCAAGGAGGTAGAAAACATCCTAATCAACCATGCTTACAACTTAATACATCAAATATACTTTTTATTTGCGGAGGAACATTTGATGGATTAAAAAAAAATATAAATAAACATTATAAAAAAAATATAAAAATTGGATTTAATAATTTTATTAATAATAATATTAATAAAAAAAAAAATACTAATTTAAATGATATTACATCAAAAGATTTAATTCGATTTGGATTAATTCCAGAATTTATTGGACGTTTACCAATTATTGTTACTTTAAATCATATGAATCAAAATATGTTATGTCAAATTTTATGTAAACCTAAAAATTCAATAATTAAACAATATAAAAAATTATTTTTAATGGACAATACTATATTAGAATTTGAAGAAAATGCAATTATAGAAATTGCAAAACAAACATTAAAAAATAAAATTGGAGCACGAGGATTAAGATCAATTATAGAAGATTTATTATTAGATACAATGTATAATTTACCTTCTATGAATAATGTTAAAAAAATACTCATTAATAAATTCGTAGTACAAAAAAAAATAAACCCAATAATTATTTTTCATCAAAAATAATTAAAAATAAAAATATTTTTTTTAAATTAACTATATATTAAATTATAAAAATATTTATTACAAAATAAATAAAAATAACTGAAATAATTATTATTTATTAAAATTATACAAATATTATCATTAAATTAAGAGAATTATATGAATTCTGAATGTTCGAAAAATATTGTAATTCCAATATTACCACTGAGAGATATAGTAATATATCCTAATGTAATAATACCATTATTTGTAGGACGTAAAAAATCAATTGAGTGTATTAAATTTGCATTAAAAGATAATAAAAAAATTATGTTAGTAACACAAAAAAAATCAAAAGTAGATGATCCTAAAATTAATGAATTATTTAGTATTGGAACAATATCAAAAATATTACAAATATTTACATTACCTGATGGAACAATAAAAATTTTAATAAAAGGTATAAAACGTGGAAAATTAAAAAAAATATATGAAAATGAGCATTTTTTTACTGCAGAAATTGAAAAAATTAATTCTTATGAAACTGATAAAAAAAAAATTACAATATTTATGAAAATTGTAATTGAAAAATTTGAAAAATATTTACAATTTAATAAAAATATTCCAATTGAAATATTACAATCATTATATAAAATTCAAAATGCATCAAAACTATCTAATATAATATCATCACATATATCATTAAAATTAGAAGATCAACAAAAAATTTTAGAAATGCTTAATATTAATAAAAGGTTAGAATATTTAATATCAACAATGGAATCAGAAATTGAATTATTTAAAATAGAAAAAAAAATAAAAAATCGTATACAAAATAATATAGAAAAAAATCAAAAAGAATATTATTTAAATGAACAAATAAAAGCTATTCAAAAAGAATTAGGTGAAATAGAAGGTATTACTAATGAATGTGATATATTAAAAAATAAAATTAATAAATTAAAAATACCTAAAATAGTAAAAAATAAAGCATTATTAGAATTAAAAAGATTAAAAATGATGTCTTCAATATCAGCTGAAGCATCTGTTATAAGAGGTTATATTGATTGGATTATAAAAGTACCATGGTCTTATAAAAGTAAAACTAAAAGAAACATAAATACAGCAAAAAAAATATTAGATAAAGATCATTTTGGATTAAAAAAAGTAAAAAATAGAATTTTAGAATATTTAGCAGTACAATCTCGAACTAATAAAATAAAAGGACCTATTTTATGTTTAGTTGGACCTCCAGGAGTTGGAAAAACATCTTTAGGAAAATCTATTGCAAAAGCTACAGGTAGAAAATATGTTCGTATGGCTTTAGGAGGTATACGAGATGAAGCAGAAATTAGAGGTCATAGAAGAACTTATATTGGATCACTTCCAGGAAAAATTATACAAAATATAGTTAAAGTTGGTGTAAAAAATCCATTATTTTTATTAGATGAAATTGATAAAATATCAAATGATATAAGATTTGATCCTATTTCAGCATTATTAGAAGTATTAGATCCAGAACAAAATTCTAATTTTAATGATCATTATTTAGAATTAGATTATGATTTATCAAATGTAATGTTTATTGCTACTGCAAATTCAACAAATATTCCAGCTCCTTTACTTGATAGAATGGAAATAATTCATGTTTCCAGTTATACTGAAGAAGAAAAATTTAATATTGCAAAAAATTATTTAAAACCAAAACAAATTATAAGACACGCATTAAAACAAAATGAAATAAAAATTTCAGATAATGCTATAAGAAATATTATTTATTATTATACACGAGAAGCAGGAGTTAGAGGATTAGAAAAATCAATTGCTAAAATATGTAGAAAAGTAGTAAAAAATTTACTTACAAATATAAATATTACAAGTATTACTATAGATGAAAAAAATTTAAAAAAATATTTAGGAATTAAAAAATTTCAATATGGAAAAATAAATCATAAAAATCAAATTGGACAAGTAAATGGATTAGCTTGGACGGAAGTAGGAGGAGATTTATTAACTATTGAAACTGCTTGTGTTCCTGGAAAAGGAAAATTAATTTATACAGGATCTTTAGGTGATGTTATGAAAGAATCTATACAAACAGCACTAACAGTTGTAAGATCACAAGCAAAAAAATTAAAAATTCAAACTGATTTTTATGAAAAATATGACATACATGTACATATTCCTGAAGGAGCGACACCTAAAGATGGACCAAGTGCAGGAATTGCTATTTGTACTGCTATTGTATCTGCATTAACAAATAATCCCGTAAAATATAATATTGCTATGACTGGAGAAATTACATTAAATGGTAATGTATTAATTATTGGAGGATTAAAAGAAAAATTATTAGCAGCTCATAGAGGAAAAATAAAAAATATTATTATTCCATATCAAAATAGATATAATTTAGAAGAAATACCTAAAAATATTTTATCTAATTTAATTATACATCCAGTAAAAAAAATTAAAGAAGTATTATTACTGTCTTTAAATAATAAACCATATATCATATAAAATTTACATAATACTTGGCTGGAAATATTAATTTTTAAATCCAGCCCATATAAAAATATATAAATATAATATTAAAAAAATATAATTATTAATATATTTAAAAAATATATATATTTTTAATTTTAAAATTTAAATATAAATATTTAAAAAAAATAATAGGATATTTTGTGCAATTATTTAATAAAATTTCTTGGTATTTTTTAAAAGAATGGAAACAATATTTAGGATCTATTATTTTATTAATTATAATAGCAATTTTACAACTCATACCTCCCAAAATAGTGGGTATATTAATAGATAATATAATAATAAAAAAAAAATATGAAAATTTATTATTTTATTGGATTGGATTAATATTTTTAATTTCTTTAATAATATATTTTTTACGATATATATGGAGGATATTATTATTTGGTGCAGCATATAAATTAGCTATGATATTAAGAATAAAAATATATCAATATCTTAGTAAAAAAAATAAAACATTTTATCTCCAATATAGAACAGGAGATTTAATGGCACGAGCAACAAATGATATCGATAAAGTAGTATTTGCTGCAGGTGAAGGTGTATTAACATTAATTGATTCAATGATAACAGGAATGTTAGTATTAACAATCATGATTACACAAATTAATTGGAAATTAACTTTTTTATCATTACTTCCAATGCCAATTATGACGTTCATTATTACTAAATACGGAAAAAAATTATTTTTTGCTTTTCAAAAATCACAAAAAACATTTTCTAATTTAAATAATCAAACTCAAGAAAGTTTAACAAATATTTATACAATTAAAGGATTTGGATTAGAAAACTATGAAATTAATAAATTTAAAAAAATAACTGATGATGTTAATAAAAAAAATATTATTGTTTCTAAAATTGATGCTAAATTTGATCCAATTATTTATTCTTCTATTGCATTTTCTAATGTATTAACTATATCTTCAGGAAGTTATTTTATTTGGAATAATTATATTACTATTGGACAATTAACTAGTTTTATGATGTATTTAGGATTAATGGTTTGGCCAATGTTAGCATTAGCATGGATGTTTAATATAGTTGAAAGAGGAAGTGCAGCATGGAATCGAATACAAATAATTCTTCAGAAAGATTTATTTATTCAATCTGGATCAAAAAATATAATTAATGATCAAAAAAATATCATAATTAAAATTAAAAAATTTAAATATCCTCAAACTAATAGTTATGTTTTAAAAGATATTTTTATAAAAATGAATTTTAATCAAATTATTGGAATTTGTGGACCAACTGGAAGTGGAAAAAGTACACTTTTAAATTTAATTCAAAAAAATTTTCATATTAATAAAGGAAATATTTTTTATGATAATACTCCAATAAATAAATATAATACATTACAATGGAGAAAAAAAATATCATTTGTTCATCAATTTACATTTTTATTTTCTGATACTATAAAAAATAATATTAATTTAGGAAATATTAAAAATGCAAATAAAAAAATAAAATATATTTCAAAATTAACAAAAATTCATAATGATATTATGAAATTTCCTGATAATTATAAAACTAAAATTGGTGAACAAGGTATTATGTTATCTGGAGGACAAAAAAAAAGAATTGCAATTGCAAGATCATTATTATTAAATTCAGAAATTTTAATATTAGATAATGCGCTTTCTGCAATAGATCGACCAACACAATATAGTATTTTAAAAAATATAAAAAAATGGAAAAAAAATAATCATACAATTATTATTTCAACACATGAATTAGGCATATTAAAAGAATTAGATAATATATTTATTATACAAAATGGAACTATTAAAAATCAGGGTACACATTATGAACTAATGAAATATGAAAATTGGTATAGTAAAATGTATAAAATACAAAAGTTAAATAAAATTATATAATAATATATTTTTAAAAGAGGATAAATATGGCTAATTTAATTAGAGGTTGGCCAACATTAAAAAGATTATTAAGATATGGAAAAGATCATAAAAAAATAATTATTATAGCATTTTCAATATTATTTATTGCATCTTGTTCTGAAATATTAGGACCAGTATTAATTAGTTATTTTATTAATAATATTCTTACCAAAAAAATATTAAAAAAAAAAATAATTTTAATATTCTTTTTTTTATATCTAATTACACAAATAACTTCTATGATTTTGAATTATTTTCAAACTGTATTTTTTAATAAAATAGCAATTAAAATTATACAAAAATTAAGAATAGAAATTATATCATCAACATTATATCAACCATTATTTTTTTTTAATGAACAACCTATTGGAAAAATCGTTTCTATTATTACAAACGATACAGAAGTAATTAAAGAATTATATGATACTGTATTAACTAATATATTTAAAAATATATCTTTAATATCAGTAACATTATTTACAATGTATATTTTAAATTGGAAAATGGCAATAATTTCAACAATATTATTTCCATTAGTTGTAATTATTATATTTATATATCAATATTATAGTGCACCAATATTACGAAAAATAAGAATATATTTAGGTAAAATTAATCATGAATTTAATGAAGTTATTAATGGAATGTTTCTTATTCAAGAATTTTCTCAAGAAAAAAAATTTGAAAAATCTATTAAGTATACTAGTAAGTTACATTATGAGTCAAAAATAAAAGTTTTAAAATTAGAAGGTTTTTTATTAAGACCATTAATTAGTTTTTTTTCTTCATTAATATTATGTGGATTAATGGTATTATTTATTTTATCACCTAATGGAAAATTAGGTATTGGTACATTATATGCATTTATTAGTTATTTAAATCGTTTAAATGAACCTTTAATTACTATAACAACACAACAATCAATATTACAACAAGCTATAGTTGCTGGAGAAAGAATATTTAATATTATTGATTCTAAAAAACAAGAATATGGTAATGATTCAATTCAATTAAATACAGGATCAATTAATATTTCAAATGTTAATTTTCAATATAATAAAAAATCACCTATGATATTAAATAATATTAATTTAAAAATTAATTCTAAAAATTTTATTTCTATTGTTGGAAAAACAGGAAGTGGGAAAAGTACATTAATTAATTTATTAATGGGATATTATCCTGTAACAAATGGCATAATTTATCTTGATAATCGACCAATATCATCATTAAGTTATAAAGTATTACGTCATGGAATATGTATGGTACAACAAGAACCAATTATTTTCACTGGAACAATTAAATCTAATATTACTTTAGGAAAAAATATTTCTAAAAAAGAAATATGGAAAGTTTTAAAAACTGTTCAATTATATTCTTTTGTTAAATCATTACCAAATCAAATGGATTTTATATTAAAAGAAAAGGGAAATAACTTATCAATTGGACAAAAACAATTATTATCTATAGCAAGAATTTTAATACTAAAACCAAAAATATTAATATTAGATGAAGCTACAGCAAGTATTGATTCAGAAACAGAACAATTAATTCAAAAAACATTAATTTCAATTAGAAAAAAATCAACTTTAATTATAATAGCTCATCGATTATCAACAATTATTAAATCTGATAAAATCGTTGTATTAAAAAACGGAAATATTGTTGAAATTGGAAATCATAAAACACTTATTAAAAATAAAAAAACATATTATAAAATGTATAATATGAAATAAAAAATAAAATTATATTCTAGCTCGCAATACCTGTATTCACTTAATTTAGCTGCTTCTTTCCAGACCTGACTAGTTATTTAAGTTATTACAGTATTGGAGCTAGAAAAAATAAATATAAATTCATATAACAATATAATAATACACAAAAATAATAAAAATTACAAATATTAATTTAATATTATATATAAATATAAAAAAATAATATTTATGAATTATAAAATTTTAGCAAGAAAATGGAGACCAAAATCTTTTTTAGATATTATTGGTCAAAAATATATAGTAAAGGCAATAATAAATAGCTTTAAATTAAATAAAATTCATCAAGCTTGGATTTTTTCTGGAACTAGAGGAATAGGAAAAACAACAATTGCTAGATTATTAGCAAAATCGTTAAATTGTAAAAATCAAAATTTAGGATTATCATGTAATAATTGCAATAATTGTAAAGATATTGAAAAATTATGTTTTCCAGATTTATTAGAAATAGATGCTGCATCAAAAACAAAAGTAGAAGAAATTAAAGATTTACTAGATACAATAAAATACGCTCCAATAAGAGGAAAATATAAAATATATCTTATTGATGAAGTACACATGTTATCTAAACATAGTTTTAATGCATTATTAAAAATTTTAGAAGAACCACCACAATATGTAAAATTTATTTTAATTACTACAGAAATTAACAAATTACCTGATAGTATTATTTCAAGATGTATATTTTTTAATTTACAATCCATAAATTATTCAAAAATTCAAAATTATTTAAAAAATATCTTAAAATTAGAAAAAATTAATTTTGAAGAAAAAGCATTACAGATTATTGCTGAATATGCTAATGGTAGTATAAGAGATGCATTAAATTTAACTGAACAGGCAATATTATTAAGTAATTCAAATATAAAAAAAAAATATGTATTAAAAATGTTTGGAATGATTAATAAAAATCATATATTAAAAATAATAATATTAATTTTAAAAAAAAACACTATTGAATTAATTGATCATTTAAAATTAATTTATAATTCTAATATAGAATTAGAACAAATATTAATTGAAATGTTAAAAATATTTCATAATATTATTATATTTAAAAAAATACCTTATAATAATATTAAAAAATTATCAAAATATCAAAAAAAAATATTAAAATTATCAAAATTAATACATTATCAAGAATTACAAATATTTTATAAAATTATATTAAATGGAAAAAAAAATTTATATTTTTTTCCTAATACAAGAATAGGAATTGATCTTATTTTATTAGATATGTTACATTCTATAAAAAATAAATTTATTTTATAATTAAAATATAATAAAATAATTAAAAAATTTTTAATAAAATTAATATCATTATTTATATTTATATTAAAATAATTTTTTAAAAGGATTATTAATTATGTTTGATAAAAATAATATTGGAAATTTAATGCAACATGCACAAAAAATGCAAGAAAAAATTAATAAAATACAAAAATCATTAGATAATTTACAAGTTCAAGGAGAATCAGGAGCAGGATTAGTAAAAATTATAATGAATGGAAAACATAATTGTATTAAAATACATATTGATACAAGTTTAATAAAAAAAAAAGAAAAAGAAATACTTGAAGATTTAATAGTAGCAGCATTTAATGATGCAAATAGAAAAATTGATGAAGAAAAAAAAAATAAAATATCTAATATTACTCCTGGAATGCCTTTTTCTAATAATATTAACTCATTAGTATAAATTTAATTTTATTAATAAAAAAGAAACTATAATTTAAATAATAAAATATTTTATAATGGAAATTATATATGAATATAAATAAAAAAGAAAAATACGAATTTCAATCTGAAACAAAACAATTATTAAATTTAATGATACATTCTTTATATTCTAATAAAGAAATATTTATTAGAGAATTAATTTCTAATGCTTCTGATGCAATTGATAAAATGAGATTTAAACTATTATCACAAAAAATAAATAACAAAAACTATAAAATGAGAATTAGAATAATTATAAATAAAGAGGAAAGAAAAATTATTATTTCTGATAATGGTATTGGAATGAAAAAAAATGAAATAATTAATAATTTAGGAGTTATTGCAAGTTCTGGAACAAGACGTTTTTTAGAATCATTACCTAATAATAACATTAATAATAATCAATTAATTGGAAAATTTGGTGTTGGATTTTATTCTGCATTCATTGTATCTGATAAAGTAATTGTAAAAACAAAGCATATTGATGAAATTAATGAAAATAATGGAATTATGTGGGAATCTTCAGGTAAAGGTAATTATTTTATTAAAAAAATTAATAAAATTAAAAATGGAACAGATGTTGAATTATATTTAAAAAAAGAAGAAAATCAATTTTTAGAAGAATGGAAATTACGTGAAATTATTAATAAATATTCGGATCATATTTCTATTCCAATTGAAATTCAAGAATATGATAAAATTAAAAAAAATCAATCTTGGAAACAAATTAATAAAGCAAAAGCATTATGGACATTAAATAAATCTGAAATTAAAGAACATGAATATAAAGAATTTTATCAAAATATTACAAAAGATATAAATGAACCATTAACTTGGATACATAATAAAGTTGAAGGAATACATGAGTATATTAGTTTATTATATATTCCAAGTAAATTAACATGGAATATTCTTGATCAGGAAAATAAAAAAAATGGATTAAAATTGTATGTTAAAAAAATTTATATTATGGATGATGCTAATCAATTTTTACCTAATTATTTAAGATTTATAAAAGGTATTTTAGATACAGATAATTTACCATTAAATATTTCTAGAGAAATTTTACAAGAAAACCATATTACTACAGTTTTAAAAACATCATTAACAAAAAAAGTATTAAAATTAATTCATTTATTATCTTTAGAAAAAAATGAAAAATATAAAATTTTTTGGAAGGAATTTGGATTAATTTTTAAAGAGGGAATCGTAGAAGATATAAAAAATCAAGAAAGAATTGCTAGTTTATTGAGATTTACTTCTATTAAAAATAATTCTAAAGAGCAAACATTATCTTTAGATCAATATATTAATAATATGCATGAAAAACAAAATAAAATATATTTTCTTATTGCAGATAATTATAATACAGCAATTACTAGTCCTCATTTAGAGATATTTTATAAAAATAATATAGATGTTTTACTATTATCAGATAAAATTGATGATTGGATGATGAATTATTTAATTGAATTTAAAGGAAAAAAATTTCAATCTATAAATAAAATAGATCAAAATTCTGAAAATTTATTTAATAATTCTAATAAAAATATTATAATTACTCCAGAAATTGAAAAATTTTTAAATAAAATTAAAACAATTTTAAAAGAAAAAGTTCAATCAGTACAATTAAGTACAAGATTAATTAAAAGTCCAACAATATTAATTGCAGATAAAAATAATATTAGTCCACAAATGTCAAAATTATTTATAGCAGCAGGACAAAAAATTCCTCCAACAAAATATACTTTTGAAATTAATATTAATCATCCGTTAATTATTAAAATAATGAATATTCAAGATAATACAATTAATGATTGGATTCACATGTTATTTAATCAAGCATTACTTTCTGAACATGGAACATTAGAAAATCCAAATGATTTTATAAAAATAATCAATAAATTATTAATAAAATATTAATATGAAAATTATATTATTTGGACCTCCAGGATCAGGAAAAGGAACTCAAGCTAATTTAATTATGAATACATACCATATACCTAAAATATCTGTTGGAGACATATTAAGAAATATTATTTCAAAAAAAAATAAATTTAGTAATATAATTAAAAAAAAAATAGACAATGGAATATTAATTGACGATCATATTATTATTAACTTAATAAAAAAAGAAATTAAAAATAAAAATTGTATAAATGGTTTTATATTAGATGGATTCCCAAGAACTATTTTACAAGCTAAAGAAATGGAAAAAAATAATATTTTTATTAATTATATTATTGAATTAAAAGCTTCAAAAGAAATTATTTATGATCGTATTTTAGGAAGAAGAATTCATCTTAATTCTGGAAGAATTTATCATATTAAATATAATCCTCCAAAAATTCCAGAAAAAGATGATTTAACGCAAGAAAAATTAATTATTAGAAAAGATGATAATATAAATACTATAAATAAAAGATTATTAGAATATAAAAAAATAAAAAATAAAATTTTACAATTTTATCAAAAAAAAATAAAAAATAAATATATAAAATATATTAAAATTAATTCTCAAAATAATATTAAAGATATTTTTATAAAAATAAAAAAAATATTAAATAAATAAATATTTCAAAACTTAAAATATTATATTTTAAATATTACGCTCTATAGGATTCGAACCTATGACCTACGGCTTAGAAGGCCGTTGCTCTATCCAACTGAGCTAAGAGCGCTTAAAAATAAAAATATTTAAAACATATAATTAATATTATTATACTATAATAATATATTAAAATCTATATTTTAAATAATAAAAAAATATGAATATATCAAATAAAATTATTAATGGAAAAGAAATTGCAGAGACAATAATTCAAAAAATTAAAAAAACAGTTCAACATGAAACAAGATTTAGAAAAAGACCACCAGGATTAGCAGTAATTTGGACTTCAAATAATTTATCTTCAAAACTATATGTACAAAAAAAAAAAATTGCTTGTAATCAAGTAGGATTTTTTTCTGAAGAATGGAATTTAAAAAATAATATTACAGAAATAGAAATTATTAATTTAATTAAAAAATTAAATTTAAATCATAAAATTGATGGAATTTTAGTACAACTTCCATTACCAAAAAATATTAATACCATGAAAATTATTGAATCAATTAATCCTAAAAAAGATGTAGATGGATTTCATCCATATAATATAGGATGCTTATGTCAAAAAAAACCAAAACTAAGACCTTGTACACCTCGGGGAATTATTACATTATTAAAACAATATAATATTAATTTATATGGAATAAATGCTACAATAATAGGAGCATCTAATATTGTTGGAAGACCTATGGGATTAGAATTATTATTATCGGGTTGCACAACAACTATTACTCATAGATTTACTATTAATATAAAAGAACATATTAAAAAATCTAATTTAATTATTGTTGCAGTTGGAAAACCTAATTTTTTAGATGATAAATATATTAAATCAAAACCTATTATTATAGATGTAGGAATAAACAGATTACCATATAAAAATAAAATAATAGGAGATGTAAACTTTAAAAAAGTATTACCAAAAGTATCTTATATTACTCCAGTTCCAGGAGGAGTAGGACCTATGACTGTTGCTACTTTATTAAAAAATACATTAGAAGCATATCAAGAAAAATATCAATATAATATTTAAAAAAAATATATTTATATATTAAAAAATACTATTTTTTTAAAAAAAAATTAGGATCTTGATTTAATAAACCAATTATATTTGCTAAATATTTTAATTGATATATTAATTGTATGGCTATTTTTTTTTTATCTTTATTAAATAAATTTTTAATTTTTTTTAATAAAGAAAATAAAATTGATATTGCCTGGGGGGTATTAAAATCATCATGAAGAGCATTAAAAAAATTTGTACAAAAATACTGATATTTAATATAAAATTTTTTATTTAATATAACATTATTATCTATCTTATTAATAATAATATATAATTTTCTTAATGATTGATAAGCGCTATTTAAATTTTTTATATTATACAATAACGGTTTACGATAATGCGTTAATAAAAAAAAATATCGTATTACTTCTGAATTATATAATTTTAATAAATTTTTTAAAAATACAGTATTTTTTAAAGATTTAGACATTTTTTTATTATTAACTAATAATGAACCAACATGAATCCAATATTTACCATAATTTTTAACATTATAAAAACACATAGATTGTGCTCTTTCATTTTCATGATGAGGAAATAATAAATCTACACCGCCTCCATGAATATCAACATTTTTTCCAAAAAAATTATGATTGATAGCAGAACATTCTATATGCCATCCAGGTCTTCCAATACCCCAAGGAGAATTCCAATTTGGAAGATCTAATTGATCTAATTTTTTCCATAAAACAAAATCATTTTTACAAATTTTATTATTATAATCAATAAAATTTTTAAATTTTAATTTATTAATTTTTTGTTTAGAAAGTTCACCATAATTTTTACAATGAGAAATTGAAAAAACTACATCTCCATTTTTAGAAATATAAGCGTAATTTTTATTTATTAATTTATTAATTATAGAAATAATATCTTGAATATGATTAGTAACTTTAGGTTGAAAGTCTGGATTAATTAAACCTAAATTCAAAAAATCTTGATTCATAGATTTAATCATTCGATTAGTTAATAAATCAATATTTTCATTATTTAATTTAGCTGATTTAATAATTTTATCATCAATATCAGTAATATTACGGATATATTGTACTTTATATTTACAATATCTTAAATATTTAATAATCATATCAAAAATAGTAAATGTTCTAGCATGACCAATATGACAATGATCATAAACAGTAATTCCACAAACATAAATATTAATTATTTTTTCACAAATTGGAATAAATATTTCTTTTTTTTTTGTTAAAGTATTAAAAATTTTTAACATTATTAACTCTTAAATAAAATACTTTAAATTTAAAAATAAATAAAATTAATATAAAATATTAAATTATATTATTAATGATATTTTCACCACAGAACAATAATAAAAATATTTTCACTGTGGCGAATATGTCATATTAATAAATATACATTAAAATTAAAAAATATAACAATTATAAACTAACAACATTAGCCGCTGATGGTCCTTTCGCTCCTTCAGTAATTTCAAATTCAACACTTTGTCCTTCTGACAAAGTCTTAAATCCATTACTTTGAATAGCAGAAAAATGTACAAACACATCTTTACTGCCATCTTCTGGAGTAATGAAACCAAAACCTTTAGATTCATTAAACCATTTCACATTACCCTTAATCTTAGACATCTAAATTACCTTTTTAACCAAAAACAAATATATAAACAAAATTTAAAATGGAAATGAACACAATATAAATTATATAAAGGTCTTTAATATACCCACTAAAAAATTTTCAAAAATTACCAATTAACTACTAATGATAAAAAATAAAAAATAATTTTTATCGATTATCAAAAATATAAAAAATTAAATAATATATATAAATATTATTATTTTAATATTAAAATATATTTTTATATTTTATTTTACATAAATAAATAATATTTAATTATTAAAATATAAAAAAATTCATCCTGGTAATTTCCTACTCTTGCACAAGGAAACCTTGTACTACCATCGGCGTTGTAATATTTCACTTCTGAGTTCGATATGGATTCAGGTGTTACCATTACGCTATATTTACCAGGATATAAATATAAAATTAATAAAAAACAACTATAGCTTGAAAGATCAAGCCTCTCGGGTCATTAGTACTGGTTAGCTTAACATATCACTATGCTTACACACCCAGCCTATCAACGTTGTAGTCTTCAACGTCCCTTCAGTAGACTTTCGTCTCAGGGAAGACTAATCTTGGGGCAAGTTTCGTGCTTAGATGCTTTCAGCGCTTATCTTTTCCGCATATAGCTACCGGGCAATGCCATTGGCATGACAACCCGAACACCAGTGATGCGTCCACTTCGGTCCTCTCGTACTAGAAGTAGCCCCCCTCAATCTTCCTGCGCCCACGGCAGATAGGGACCGAACTGTCTCACGACGTTCTAAACCCAGCTCGCGTACCACTTTAAATGGCGAACAGCCATACCCTTGGGACCTGCTTCAGCCCCAGGATGTGATGAGCCGACATCGAGGTGCCAAACACCGCCGTCGATATGAACTCTTGGGCGGTATTAGCCTGTTATCCCCGGAGTACCTTTTATTTGTTGAGCGATGGCCCTTCCATACAGAACCACCGGATCACTAAGACCTGCTTTCGCATCTGCTCGCGTTATCACGCTCGCAGTTAAACTGGCTTATGCCTTTGCACTAACCTCACGATTTCCGACCGTGATTAGCCAATCTTTGTGCTCCTCCGTTACTCTTTAGGAGGAGACCGCCCCAGTCAAACTACCCACCAGACACTGTCTCTATACCGGATTACGGTACTAGGTTAGAATATTAAATTTTAAAGGGTGGTATTTCAAGGTTGGCTCAATTAAACCTGGCGATTTAATTTCATAGCCTCCCACCTATCCTACACATTAAAAATTAATAATCAATGTCAAGCTATAGTAAAGGTTCACGGGGTCTTTCCGTCTTGCCGCGGGTATACTGCATCTTCACAGCAATTTCAATTTCACTGAGTCCCAGGTGGAGACAGTCTAGCCATCATTACGCCATTCGTGCAGGTCGGAACTTACCCGACAAGGAATTTCGCTACCTTAGGACCGTTATAGTTACGGCCGCCGTTTACCGGGGCTTCGATTAGGAGCTTCAAGTTACCTTTAACTCCCTCAATTAACCTTCCGGCACCGGGCAGGCGTCACACCGTATACGTCCACTTTCGTGTTTGCACAGTGCTGTGTTTTTAATAAACAGTTGCAGCCAGCTGGTATCTTCGACTAATTTCAGCTCAAAGAGTAAATCTTATCACTTACAATTAGTGTGCCTTATCCCGAAGTTACGGCACCATTTTGCCTAGTTCCTTCACCTGGGTTCTCTCAAGCGCCTTGGTATACTCTACCTAACTACCTGTGTCGGTTTTGGGTACGATTTAATATTTACCTTTAGCTTAGAGGATTTTCTTGGAAGTGTGGTATTAATTACTTCATTACCGTAGTAATTCGTCATCACGCCTCAACTTAAAAATAACCGGATTTGCCTAGTTATTATATCTACACGCTTAAACCAGGATAACCGTCACCTGGATAATCTAACCTACTTCGTCTCCCCATCGCAGTAAAAATTAAGCACAGGAATATTAACCTGTTTTCCATCGATTACGCCTTTCGGCCTCACCTTAGGAGTCGGCTTACCCTGCCTCGATTAACGTTGGACAGGAAACCTTAGTTTTTCGGCGAGCAGGTTTTTCACCTGCTTTATCGTTACTCATGTCAGCATTCGCACTTCTGATACCTCCAAAGCATTTTTCAATACTTCTTCACAGGCTTACAGAACGCTCCTCTACCCAATAAAAAAAAATCTTTTTATTGCCACAGCTTCGGTATATAGTTTTAGCCCCGTTAAATCTTCCGCGCAGGCTGACTTGACCAGTGAGCTATTACGCTTTCTTTAAATGATGGCTGCTTCTAAGCCAACATCCTGGTTGTCTATGACTTCCCACATCGTTTCCCACTTAACTATAATTTTGGGACCTTAGCTGGTGGTCTGGGTTGTTTCCCTTTCCACAACGAACGTTAGCACCCGCTGTGTGTCTCCCATGATAACATTCTTTAGTATTCGGAGTTTGCATCGGATTGGTAGACCGGTATGGCCCCCTAACCGAAACAGTGCTCTACCCCCAAAGATGAATTCATGAGGCGCTACCTAAATAGCTTTCGAGGAGAACCAGCTATCTCCCGGTTTGATTGGTCTTTCACCCCTAACCATAGGTCATCCGCTGATTTTTCAACATCAGTCGGTTCGGTCCTCCAGTTAGTTTTACCTAACCTTCAACCTGCCCGTGGCTAGATCACCGGGTTTCGGGTCTGTATCTTGCAACTTATCGCCCATTTAAGACTCGGTTTCCCTTCGGCTCCCTGAATAAGTTAACCTTGCTACAAAATACAAGTCGCTGACCCATTATACAAAAGGTACGCAGTCACCTGATAAATTAGGCTTCTACTGCTTGTACGTATATGATTTCAGGATCTATTTCACTCCCCTAACCGGGGTTCTTTTCACCTTTCCCTTACGGTACTAGTTCACTATCGGTCAATCAGGAGTATTTAGCCTTGGAGGATGGTCCCCCCGTCTTCAAACAAGATTTCTCGTGTCCCGTTTTACTTTTTGAGTCCACTAATTTAATTTTTTTAATATACTGGGCTATCACCATGTATCGCTATTTTTTCCAAAATATTCTACTAAAAATTAAAAAGATTTTGACTCTAGGCTTTTCCCTTTTCGCTCGCCACTACTAAGAGAATCTCAATTGATTTCTTTTCCTCAAGATACTTAGATGTTTCAATTCTCTTGGTTTGCTTTATTAACTTATGTATTCAGTTAATAATGACATTAAATGTCGGGTTTCCCCATTCGGATACTATCGGTTATAACGCTTCTTATCAGCTTACCGATAATTTTCGCAGATTAGCACGTCCTTCATCGCTTCTGATTGCCAAGGCATCCATCATATACGCTTACTCGCTTGATCTAACAATCTATAATTGTTTTTTATTAATTTTATATTTTTAAAGAGCATTTTATATTTTATATATTTTTAAATTACAAAATATAAAATTTATAAATCATTAAATATATAATAACATAAAACTATATTTTTTCATAGATATTTTTTATTTTATTTTGTCCCCTAGGGGATTTGAACCCCTGTTGCCGCCGTGAAAGGGCGATGTCCTAGACCTCTAGACGAAAGGGACTAAAAATAATATATAAATATATTATTAAAATATCATTATATAAATATAAAATATTATTACAAAACATTTAAAGATAGTCAATATATTTTTTTTATTTAATATTATTTAAATTATTAATAAAATATTCTTTATTTTTATTTAAAATTTTAATTATTAACTCAATATTTGGGAAAAGATTACTCCATAAATAAAATGAATATGCTGCTTGACTAACTAACATTCCAATTCCATCAGAATAATATATTGCTCCTTGATTTGTACACCATTTTAAAAATTCAGTTAAATTATTTTCATAATATAAATCATAAAACATTGTACGTTCAGGATAAAAAATAATATTAGAAATAAAAAAATCAGATTTTTTATATATTCCAAAAGATGTTGCATTAATTACTAAATGATAATTTAAAACTTTTAAATCAGAACTTTTAATTGCATTAATATTACCTAAATTTTTAAAATAAGTAGCTAAATTATATGCGCGACTAAATGTTCGATTGACAATATCTATAGAACAATTTAAAGATAATAAATTTGGTATTATACCTTTAGCAGCACCTCCTGCACCAATTAATAAAATTTTTTTTCTAGATTGAATAAAATTTAATCTTCTTAAATCATATAATAATCCTATACCATCTGTATTATCCCCTAAAATTTTATTATTTGAAATTTTTTTTAAAACATTAACTGAACGAGTAATTTGAGCTCTTCTAGTTACAATATTTGATAATTTATAAGCTTCTTCTTTAAAAGGTGTTGTAATATTTGCCCCTTTTCCGTGAATTTTAAAAAAATTTAATACATTTTTTAAAAATAATTTTTTTTCAACACATTTAGTATGATAATTACATTTAAAATTTGTATATTTTTCAAAATAATTATAAATAATTGGTGATTTAGAATGATTTACAGGATTACCAAATAATAAATAATTATATTTTTGAAATATAGTCATTTCGAATATATTCTCCATTAACAATATTAAAAATTTTAGAAGGATATAAAAAATTTCCAATTTTTCCATCTAAAACAGGAAAATCTACACCAAAATAATTTAATACCTCTTTTTTTGTTTTTGCTGATTTCATTCCAGAAATATTAGCACTAGTTGAAATAATTGGTCTTCCAAAATAAAAACATAATTTGTTTAAAATAGGATGTGATGTAACTCTAACTGCTATTAAATCAGAATAACCTGTAATATAATGTGAAATATTTGATTTAACAGGAACTAAAAAAGTAATAAAACCTGGCCAAGATAAAAATAATTTTTTTTTTTGAAAATTAGATAATTTATTTTCATTAATATATGGTAATAATTGATCATAATATGAAGCAACTAAAATAAATCCTTTATTTTTTTTTCTATTTTTTAATTTTAATAAATTTTTAATAGCATTATCATTATTAGGATCACATCCAAGCCCAAATACTGCTTCAGAGGGATATGCAATCACATTACCATTATTTAAGATATCAATATATTTTGAAAAATATTTATTCATTTTTTTTTAAATTTAGTATAATAGTATAATATTATTTATAATTATTTATATATATGGTAATACTTAAAATATTAAAATATCCAGATAAAAGATTAAGAAAAATAGCACAGCCAGTAAAAAAAGTTAATAAAAACATTAAAAAAATTATACATAATATGTTTGAAACAATGTATGAAAATAAAGGAATTGGATTAGCAGCAACTCAAGTTAATATTCATTTAAAAATTATTGTTATTGATATTATGAAAAAAAAATATCAACCACTTATATTAATTAATCCTAAAAAAATTAAAGAACAAGGTGTAATAAAAATAGAAGAAAGTTGTTTATCAGTTCCTGAAAAAAAAAAAATTATTACTAGATCAAAAGAAATTGAAATTTTAGCTCTAAATTATTATGGCGAAAAAATTAAAATAATAGCTAAATCATTATTATCAATTTGTATACAACATGAAATGGATCATTTAATTGGAAAATTATTAATTGATTATTAATATAAAAAATATTATATAAATAATAATTAATTAAAAAAAATAAAATATGGAAAATTATAAAAAATCATTAAAAATTATTTTTGCAGGTACACCATATTTTGCAGCTTATCATTTAAAAAAAATAATATCTTCACATCATACTGTATTAGGAGTTCTAACTCAACCAGATCGACCTAATAAAAGAGGAAATATTATTATACCATCACCAGTAAAAATTATTGCACAAAAAAATAACATTCCTATTTTTCAACCTAAAAATATAAAAAATAAAAAAAATCATTTAGATTTATTAAGTATAAATGCAGATATTATGATTGTAGTAGCATATGGATTATTATTGCCAAAATTTATTTTAAATAAATTTTCTATGGGTTGTATTAATATACATGCTTCTTTATTACCTAGATGGAGAGGCGCTGCTCCTATTCAATATGCTATATTGAATGGGGATAAAAAAACAGGAATTAGTATTATTCAAATGGAGGAAAAATTAGATTCTGGAAATATACTATACCAAAAATCTTGTAAAATTTCTAAAAAAGAAACAACAATTAGTTTAACAAAAAAATTATATAAAATTGGTTCAAAAAGTATATTAAAAATTTTAAAAAAAATTATAGAAAAAAAAATAATACAAAAGAAACAAAATGAAAAAAAAATAACATATGCAAAAAAAATAAGTAAA
Organism: Buchnera aphidicola (Therioaphis trifolii); assembly: GCF_005080705.1. NCBI lineage: Bacteria > Pseudomonadati > Pseudomonadota > Gammaproteobacteria > Enterobacterales > Erwiniaceae > Buchnera > Buchnera aphidicola. The sequence continues at coordinate 353,921 of NZ_CP032996.1, forward strand.
ATAATGGGAAAAATTAATTTTAATATTAATGCAAAAAAAATTGAAAGAATGATTAGAGCATTTAATCCATGGCCAGGAACATATATTATAATTAAAAATTATAGGATTAAAATACATGCTGCAAAAATTTTAAAAAATAATAAAAAATATCATATTGGTGAAATTATTAAAATTAATAAATTTGGTATTCAAATTCAAACTAAAAAAGATATTTTAAATATTATCAAAATACAAATACCAGGAAAAAAAATAATTAAAATATGTGAATTTATTAAAAATAAAAATCACATATTTAATATTCATCAAATTATTTAAATAAAAATAAATATAAAACGGCAAAAATATGCCGTTATATATAAAAATAAAATATTATTTATAATTTATTTGATCACGATCAACAAATTTTATATATGCAATATTTGCTTTATCTCCAGATCGAAATCCAAATTTAAAAATTTGTGTATAACCTCCTGAACGATTTAAAAAATGAGGTCCAATATCATTAAATAATTTTGATACACTTATATTATTTCTAATTTTTGAAAAAATAAATCGTCTATTTTTAACAGAATCAACTTTAGCAATCGTAATTAACGGTTCAATAATAGTACGTAATTCTTTTGCTTTAGGTAAAGTTGTTTTAATAATTTCATATTTTAATAATGAACATATCATATTATTAAACATAGATTTATAATGACTAGAAGTACGATTTAAATATCTACCTTTATTTCTATGTCTCATGTTTTTCCTTAAAAAATATAATTAAAATATTTATCTTATATATTTTTTGGTGGCCAATTTTTTATATACATACCAAGAGATAAACCTCTTAATGATAAAATATCTTTAATTTCCATTAAAGATTTCTTTCCAAGATTTGGCATTTTTAATAATTCTACTTCAGTTTTTTGTACTAAATCACCAATATAATTAATCATTTCTGTTTTTAAACAATTAGCAGAACGTACTGTTAATTCTAAATCATCAACTGATTTTAATAAAATAGGATCAAAATCTGGTTTTGTTTTTTTTACTTCTATTACTGGTTTTTTAGTCAAATAATTTAAATCAACAAAAGTTGATAATTGTTCTGATAAAATAGTTGCTGCTCTTCTAATAGCTTCTTCAGGATCAATTGTTCCATTAGTTTCTATTTCAATAATTAACTTATCTAAATCAGTTTTTTGCTGTAATCTAGCAGGTTCTACCATATATGAAATTCGTTCTATTGGACTATAACATGTATCTAATGATATACAACCAACATTTTTATTAATATCATGTGATGCAATTCTAGAAGCAGCTGTAACATAACCAATACCTTTTTCAACTTTCATTAACATATCAATTGATGCTACTTGATCAGTTAAATTACAAATAATATGTTCTGGATTAATAATAACAACACTATTATCATAAATGATATCAGACGCTTTTACAGGACCAATACCAGATTTTTGTAATTTTAACATTACTTGATCTTTACCATATAATTTAATTGCTAATTCTTTTAAATTTAATAATATAGTTAAAATATCTTCTTTAATACCTGTCTTAGCACTATATTCATGTAAAATTCCTTTAATCTGAACTTCAGTAACAGCATATCCTGGTATTGAAGAAAGTAAAACTCTACGTAATGCATTACCAATAGTATGACCAAACCCTCTTTCTAAAGGTTCTAAAATTACCCTAAAATAAGTCGAATTGATTTGTTCAATATCTACTATACTTGGTTTTAATAAACCCCTCAACATATATTGCATATTACTCTCCCAATCATTTATTTAAAATTTATTTTGAATAAAGTTCAATAATTAGGTGCTCATTAATATCTGGTGCTAAATCAGAACGATCAGGAATCCTAATAAATCTACCTTCCATTTTTACTTTATTTAAATCTAACCAAATAGGTTTTTCTCGTTGTTCTGATAATTCTAAAGATGATTTTATTCGTTTTTGATTTTTAAATTTATCTCTAATTTGAATATAATCGTTAGGAAATAATTGATATGAAGCAATATTAACTACTTTATTATTTACCATAATCATTTTATGATTAACTAATTGTCTAGATTCAGCACGTGTTGTTGCAAAACCTAATCGATATACTATATTATCTAATCTACTTTCTAATAATATTAATAAATTTTCTCCAGTATTTCCTTTTAATCGAGCGGCGCTTTTATAATAATTACGAAATTGACGCTCTAAAATACCATACAAACGACGTACTTTTTGTTTTTCTCTTAATTGTATTCCATATTCAGATAATCTTGATCTTCTTGATCCTTGTTGACCAGGTAATTGATTAATTTTACATTTTGAATCAAGAGAACGATATCCTGATTTTAAAAATAAATCAGTATTTTCTCTACGACTTAATTTTAATTTAGGTCCTAAATATTTTGCCATTTTAATATCTCAAAATTTTAAAATTTATACACGACGTTTTTTTGGTGGACGACAACCATTATGAGGAATTGGAGTGATATCAGTAATATTAGTAATTTTAAATCCTGAAGCATTTAAAGCTCGAATAGTAGATTCTCTTCCCGGACCTGGTCCTTTTACCATAACTTCTAAATTTTTTATTCCATAATCTTTAATTAATTCCACGCATCTTTCAACAGCAACTTGAGCTGCAAATGGAGTAGATTTACGAGAACCTCTAAATCCAGAACCTCCTGAAGTAGCCCATCCTAAAACATTACCTTGACGATCAGTAATTGTAACTATTGTATTATTAAAAGATGCATGTATATATGCAATTCCATCTAAAATTTTTTTTTTAATTTTTTTTTTTGTTCTAGTTACAGATTTTACCATATTATAAACTCTCTAAAATTATTTTTTTATTGGTTTACGAGGACCTTTTCTAGTACGAGCATTTGTTTTTGTTCTTTGACCTCGTACAGGTAATCCTCTACGATGACGAAAACCTCTATAACATCCAAGATCTATTAATCTTTTAATATTTAATGTTTTTTCTCTTCTTAAATCTCCTTCTAAAACCAATTTAGATATTGAATGACGTAATAAATTTAATTGCTTTTCAGTTAAATCTTTAATTTTTGTAATTTTAGATATATTACAATATGTACAAATATTTTTAGAACGAGTTTTACCTATACCATATATTAAACGTAATGCAATAATGGTATGTTTATCATTTGGAATATTAATTCCTGCAATACGTGCCATTATATTCCTCTATAATTATATTAATAATTAATATTATTATAAATAAACAATATTATAAAGTAAATTTTTAAAAAAAATTATCCTTGACGCTGTTTATGTTTTGGATAACTAGTACATAATACTCGAATAACATTTCTTCGTTTAATAATTTTACAATTTCGACATATTTTTTTTACTGATGTTCGTACTTTCATAATAATACCATATTTATATTTATAAAAATATTTTATTTTATTATTTTATATAAAAAAATTATTTATTCCTAAATTTGATTTTTTTAAAATAGAATTATATTTATTTGATATCATCAATGTTTGAAATTGAGATATAAAATCAATAATTACAACAACAATAATTAATAATGAAGTACCTCCAATATAAAATGGAACATATATAATAATTCTAAAAAATTCTGATATTAAAAAAATAAAAATAATATATAAAGAATTTATAAAAATTAATTTATTAATAATATCATTAATATATTTTGCTGTTTTTATTCCAGGTCGAATTCCTGGAATAAATACACCAGATTTTTTTAAATTTTTTGAAATATCTACTGCATTACATATTAAATTAGAATAAAAAAAACAAAAAATAGTAATTAATATAGAATAAATTATTATATAACATATTTTACCAGGTTGTATATAATTTTTTATAATAGATAAAATAGTAAAATGAAAATTCATTTCTAACCATGAACATATTGTAGATAAAAGAATAATAATACTTGATGAAAAAATTACTGGTAATATACCTGACATATTAATTTTTAATGGTAAATGCGTATGTTGCATTATATACATTTTATGTAAATTACGTTGTTTAGAATGATATAAAATAATTTTTCGATAACTTTGTTCAATAAAAACAATAAAAAAAACTATTAAAAAAATTAAAATAAAAATAAAAAATAAAAATAATATTGATATATTACCATAATACATTTGATGAAATATATTTATTATATTTAAAGGTATCTTAGATATAATACCAATAAACATAATAATAGAAATACCATTTCCAATACCACATTCAGTAATTAATTCACCTAACCACATTAATAACATTGTACCAGTACTTAAACTTAATATTGTACTAAAATAAAAATAAAAATTTGGATTAGGTATCAATATTTGTATACTTAATATTTTTGGTAAAGAAAATGATATTATAGTAGATTGTATAATTGATAAAATTAAAGTAATAAATCTGGTATATTGATAAATCTTTTTTTTTCCAATTTCTCCTTCTTTTTTAATATCTGATAATCGTTTGATACTTAATGATAATAATTGCATAATAATAGAAGCAGAAATATAAGGCATAATACCTAATGAAAAAATAGAAGCATGACTTAATGCACCACCAGAAAACATATTAAATAAATCAATAATTGTATTTTTTTGCAATTTTAAAAAATTTGATAACATAGAAATATTTATACTAGGAATAGGTATAAAAAAACCAATTCGAAAAATTATTATTGCAAAAATTACAAAAACAATTCTTTGTTTTAATTCTAACAAAGTTTTACTAAAATTTTTTAATTTATATTGCATGATATTAATCATTTTTTTGAAACTATTTCCTCAATTTTTCCACCTAATTTTTTAATAATCGAAAAAACACTTTTTGTTACTTTTAAACCTTTAATATCAATTTTTTTATCTAACTTTCCTGTATTAATAATTTTCACATATTTAATATTTTTTTTAATAATATTAAATTTTTTTAATATCTCTATATTAATTATTTTATTAGGTATTTTATTAATATCTGATAATCTCACTTCCATTTTAAGATTTTTTTTGTAAGAAGAAAATCCAAATTTTGGAATACGTCGATATAAAGGCATTTGACCACCTTCAAAACCCCTTCTAATACTTGCACCTGTTCTTGATTTTTGACCTTTATGTCCTCTACCACATGTTTTTCCTAAACCACTACCAATTCCACGACCAACTCTTTTTTTTTTTTTTCTTGAATTTTTTACAAATTTTAAAGTATTTAAATACAATTTTTTATCCTCTTGTAATTTTAATCATATAAGATACTTTATTAATCATTCCTCGAATAGATGGAGTATCCTTTCTAATTACAGTATGACCAATCCTCCGTAATCCTAAACCTAATATTGTTGCTTTATGTTTAGGTAAACGACCAATACTACTTTTAATTTGCGTAATAAAAATTTTTTTTATCATTTTTAAATTATCCTAATATTTCATAAATAGTCTTATTTCTTTTAGCAGCAATAGATTCTGGTGATTGCATATTTTTTAAACCATTAATTGTTGCCCGAACTACATTAATAGGATTTGTTGAACCATATGTTTTTGCTAATACATTATGTATACCAACAACTTCTAAAACCGCTCGCATTGCTCCTCCCGCAATAATCCCTGTTCCTTTAGAAGCGGGTTTCATAAAAATTGTAGAACTAGTATGTGAACCTTTTACTGCATGTTGTAAAGTTCCATTTTTAATAATAACATTAAACATATTACGACGTGCTTGTTCCATTGCTTTTTGTATAGCAGCAGGCACCTCTTTTGCTTTACCATAACCAAAACCAACTTTACCTTTATTATTTCCAACTACTGTTAATGCTGTAAATGAAAAAATTCTACCACCTTTAACAGTTTTAGAAACACGATTTACTGTAATTAATTTTTCTTTTAAATCAATATTATTTTGTTGTTCATGATAAATCATGTTATTATATCCTTAAAATTTTAATCCTGCTTTTCTTGCAGATTCTGCTAAAATTTGTATTCGACCATGATATTTAAAACCAGAACGATCAAAAGATACAGAACATATACCTTTTTTTAAAGCACGATGAGCTATCATTGTACCAATGATACTTGCAGACTTTTTATTTCCAGTATATGAATTAAGTGTTTTTCGAATTTTTTTTTCTACAGTTGAAGCAGATACTAAAACAATAGATTTTTTTGAATCAAAAATTTGAGCATATATATGACGTGGAGTTCGATGTACTACTAAACGAATAATATTTAAATTTTTAAAACGAATACGATTTTTTAAACTTCTTCGTATACGAGCATTTTTTTTATTTTTTAATATATTCATTATTTCTTTTTAGCCTCTTTAATACGTATATACTCATTAAAATAACGTATTCCTTTACCTTTATAAACTTCAGGTTTACGTTTTGATCTCAAATTTGCTGCAACTTGACCTAAAAGTTGTTTATTAATACTTTTTAAAATAATTTCTGTAGAAGAAATAATTGTTGCAAAAACATTTATGGGTAAAACATATTTAATAATATGCGAATACCCAAGAGACATATTTAATACATTATTTTTTTCTAAACTAATTCGATAACCCACACCAATTAATTGTAATTTTTTTGAAAAACCTATTGTAACTCCTAAAATCATAGAATTAACTAAAGATCTCATAGTACCAGCATGCATCCAACCATTATAATTATTAGATTTTGATTTAAAAAACAATTTATTATCATTATAATTAATTTGAACAGAATTATGTATATTTTGTGAAATAGATTGATTATCTTTGATAATAGTAATATTTTCTTTATTTAAAGAAATATTAATATTATCAGGAACTAAAATAGGTTTTTTTGCAATACGAGACATATATAAAATCTCCAAAAGTTAAGATACTGTACAAATAATTTCTCCACCTAATCCAAATTTATAAGCCATTTTGTTACTCATAATACCTTTTGAAGTAGATAAAATAGCAATTCCTAAACCGTCCATTACAATAGGTAAATTATTTTTTTTTTTATAAATTCTAAGGCTAGGTTTACTTATTCTTTTAATCTCATCTATAACAGGTTTTCCATTAAAATATTTTAAAAAAATTGTTAATGTTGTTTTATTATTTTTTTTTTCAATACTATAATCATCAATATAACCTTCTTTTTTTAATACATTAGCAATAGCAATTTTAAAATTTGAAGAAGGTATACAAACTGAAATTTTATTAGCTAATTGACTATTACGTATATTAGTCAACATATCTGATATTGGATCTTGCATGCTCATCTTTTATTTCTCTCATTATAGTTTAAAAGTATTTATATTTTTTTACCAACTAGATTTTCGTAATCCAGGAATTTCTCCTCGCATAGCTGCTTCTCTAACTTTCATTCTACTTAATCCAAATTTTCTAAGAAATCCATGAGGTCTACCAGTTTGAAAACATCTATTACGTTGTCTTGATAAACTAGAATCACGAGGTAAAGTTTGTAATTTTAAAACTGCTTTCCATCTAACTTTTTGTTTAAGTGACATATTTAAAATAATTTTTTTTAATTTTTGACGCTTTATAAAAAATTTTTTTCCTAATTTAATTCTTTTTAATTCACGTGCTTTCATTGATTCTTTAGCCATATTAAACCTTTTATTTTAAATTATAACTGAAATGGAAAATGAAAAGAAGATAATAATTCAAAACCTTCAATATCAGATTTTGCAGTAGTAGTAATTGCAATATCTAAACCACGAATTTTGTCAATAGTATCATAATTAATTTCTGGAAAAATAATTTGTTCACGTATACCCATATTATAATTACCAAAACCATCAAAAGATTTTCTAGAAAATCCTCTAAAATCACGAATTCTAGGTATAACAATATTAATTAAACGACTTAAAAAATCCCATTTACGTAAACCTCTTAAAGTAACTTTACAACCAATAAGATTTCCTTGTCTTATTTTAAAACCTGCTATAGATTTTTTTGATTTTGTAACTAAAGGTTTTTGTCCAGAAATTAATGTTAAATCATTAACAGCTTGTTCTAATATTTTTTTATTATTAATTGCTTTCCCTACTCCCATATTTAAAGTAATTTTCTTTATACATGGTACTTGCATAATAGATTTATATTGAAATTTTAACATTAATTTTTTAACTACTGTATTTTTATAATAATCATATAATTCCATTATTTAAAATTCCTAATTATATTTAATAATTTGATTATTTGATTTAAAAAAACGCATTTTTTTTCCAGAAATAAATTTAAATCCAATACGATCAGCTTTTTTTGTTACTGGATTTAAAATAGCTATATTTGAAATATGAATAAAAGCTTCTTTTTCTATAATTCCTGAATTAATATTTTTTGAAGGTATACCTTTTTGATGTTTTTTAATAATATTAATACCTTTAACAATTACTTTTTGTTTATTAGAAGAAATACATGCTACTATTCCAATTTTTCCTTTATTTTTACCAGATAATACTATTACTTTATCAGAACATCTAATCTTTAAAGCCATTTAGTATCTCCTTAAATAATTAAAGTACTTCTGGAGCTAAAGAAATTATTTTCATAAATTTTTCTGTTCTTAGTTCACGAGTAATTGGACCAAAAATACGAGTTCCAATAGGTTGATTTAAATTATTTAAAATAACACAAGCATTTCTATCAAATCGAATTAATGAACCATCAGAACGACGAATACCTTTTTTAGTACGTACTACAACTGCTTTAAATACTTCTCCTTTTTTAACTTTTCCTCTTGGAACTGCTTCTTTAATGGAAACTTTAATTATATCACCAATTTTAGCATATTTTTTTTTAGAACCACCCAAAACTCTAATACACATAGCAGATTTTGCACCAGAATTATCTGCAATAAATAATATTGTTTGTTCTTGTATCATATAAATAATATTCCAAAAAAATAAAAATATTAAATTTAATTATATTAATATTATTATATAAATAATTAAGAAGACATGTAAAATAATTCATGTCTTCAAATAAAAAATATTAAAAAATAGATTTTTTAATAATTTTCACTAATTTCCAAGATTTAGTTCTAGAAATTGGTTTACATTGAGATATTTCTACTATATCTCCATTAGAACATAAATTATTTTCATCATGTATATGTAATTTTGTTTGTTTTTTAATAAATTTTTTATATATAGGATGTTTAATCAATCGTTCAATAACTACTATAGCAGATTTATGCATTTTATTATTTATTATAATACCTTTTAAAATACAAACTTTAGAATTCATTTATTATACCCTGCTTTTTATAGTAATAATCGTTTTAATTTGAGCAATATTTCTACGCACTTTTTTTAACATATGAGTCTTCTTTAATTTTCCAGAAGATAATTGTATTTTTAAACTAAATTTTTCACGTAATAAATTTAATAATTCAATATTTAAATCATGAATAGTTTTTTTATGTAATTTTATTAATTTCATTTAGTCACCAATTTATTTACAAATACTGTTTTTACAGATAACTTTGAAGTACCTAATTTAAAAGCATGTTTCGACTCTTTCTCAGAAAGACCGTCTATTTCATATAATATTTTTCCAGGTTGTATTAAAGCAACCCAATATTCAACACTTCCTTTACCTTTTCCCATTCTTACTTCTAATGGTTTTTGAGTAATAGGTTTATCAGGAAAAATTCTTATCCAAAGCTTTCCTTGTCTTTTCATTGATTTTGTAATTGCACGTCTTGCAGATTCAATTTGTCGAGATGTTAATCTGCCTCTTGTAATTGCTTTTAAACCAAATTTTCCAAAACTAAGTTTAGAATTTAAAACTAAACCTCGATTTCTACCCTTATGCATTTTTCGAAATTTTGTTTTTTTAGGTTGTAACATAATTAAAATGATCTCCTTACTTTTCTTAATTTTCTATAAGTTTTTTTTTCCTTAAAAAAATTCTGATTTTCATTTTTTAAAAATTGCATACTATCTAATATTTCACCTTTAAAAACCCAAACTTTAACACCAATAATACCATAAGTAGTATGTGCTTCAGACAAACTATAATCTATATTAGCACGTAAAGTATGTAGTGGAACACGACCTTCACGATACCATTCTCTTCTAGCAATTTCAGTTCCACCTAATCTACCACTTACTTCAACTTTAATACCTTTTGCTCCTTGTCTCATAGCATTTTGAACTGCACGTTTCATAGCTCTTCTAAACATAATTCTTCGTTCAAGCTGAACAGTAATATTATCAGCAATTAACTTAGCATCTAATTCAGGTTTTTTAACTTCTGAAATATTAATTTGCGTTGGAAATCCAGTAATATTTGCAATATTTAATCTTAATTTTTCAACATCTTCACCTTTTTTACCAATAACAATTCCAGGTCGAGATGTATAAATTGTTACACGAACATTTTTAGAAGGTCTCTCGATAATAATCTTTGAAACAGATGCTTTATTTAATTGTTTTTTTAAAAATGATCGTACTTTAAAATCACTATTTAAATATTCAGAAAATTCTTTTTTTTGAGCAAACCAAGTAGAATTCCAGGTTTTAATTATTCCTAACCTCATACCATGTGGATGTACTTTTTGACCCATATTAATTTCCTTAAAAATTTATTTATTAGATAAAATAATAGTAATATGACTAGTACGTTTTAAAATTCTATCTGATCTACCTTTTGCTCTTGGCATCATTCGTTTCATAGTTGGTCCTGCATCAACAAAAATTCTTTTTATAAATAATTTGTCTATATCTAAACCAAAATTATGTTCTGCATTAGCAATAGCTGATTTTAATAATTTTTGTACAAATAAAGCTGATTTTTTTTTATAAAAATTTAATATATTAATAACATTATTTACTTTTTTACCTCTAATTAAATCTACTATTAATCTAATTTTTTGAGGCGATGATTTTGCTTTTTTATATTTTGCTATAATTTCCATAAAATAATATTTTCACCTTATTTTTTTTTAATTTTTTTATCAGATACATGTCCTCTATACGTTCTTGTTAAAGAAAATTCACCTAATTTATGACCTACCATTTCCTCAGTTATAAAAACTGGTATGTGTTGTTTACCATTATGTACTGCAAAAGTTAATCCAATCATATTAGGAAAAATAGTTGAACGTCTAGACCAAGTTTTTAATGGTTTTTTACTTTTATTTAAAATAACTTTTTCTACTTTTTTCAATAAACTAACATCAATAAAAGGACCTTTTTTAAGAGATCGAGGCATAAAATATCCTTAAATTATTTATTATAATTACGATGTTTCACAATAAATTTTTCAGTACGTTTATTTTTACGAGTTTTTTTACCTTTAGTTTGTTGACCCCATGGTGTTACAGGATGTTTACCAAAATTCCTACCTTCCCCACCCCCATGAGGATGATCAATAGGATTCATAGCAGTTCCTCGAACTGTAGGTCGAATACCTTTCCATCGAGATGCACCTGCTTTTCCTAACATTTTTAACATATGCTCAGAATTTCCAACTTCTCCGATTGTTGCTCGACATCTAGAATCAATTTTTCTAATTTCTCCAGAACGTAATCTAATACTTACATAATTTTTATCATTAGAAATAATTTGAGCATAACTACCTGCTGTTCTAGCAATTTGACCACCTTTTCCAACTTTTATTTCAATATTATGAATTAACGTTCCTGTTGGAATGTTTCCTATTGGTAAACTATTTCCAATTTTAATTGGAATTTTATTTCCAGAAATAATTTTTGAACCAATACATAAGCCCTTTGGAGCTAAAATATAATTTCTTGTTCCATCTTTATATAAAATTAAAGCTATATTAGAAGATCGATTTGGATCATATTCTAAACGTTCTACTTTAGCATAAATATTATCTTTTATTCTTTTAAAATCAATTATTCGATACATTCTTTTATGTCTACCACCAATATGCCTTACAGTAATTCGTCCATTATTATTTCTTCCTCCACTTTTATGATTAGATGTCAATAATGAATTAAATGGACGACCTCGATATAATTTTAAATTTTTTACTTTTACAACATGTCGACGACCTGGAGAAGTTGGATTACATTTAATAATCGCCATAATATTTTACCTTAAATATATTTAAATAACATTATTGATAAAATCTAAATTTTGACCAGATTTTAATTTAATATAGGCTTTTTTCCAATGATTACGACGAGTATTATATTTTCCTTTACGTTTTACTTTACCTTTCATTGATACCGTATTTACATTTTCTACTTGAACCGAAAATAATTTTTGAATAGCTAATTTAATTTCATTTTTAGTAGATTTAATTGCAACTTTAAATATTATTGTATTATTTTTTTTTAAAAATAAAGTTGATTTTTCAGAAATATGAGGTGAATATAATATTTTAAAAAATTTATCATTAAATTTCATTTTAATATTTCCTCAATTTTTTTAATTGCTTCTACAGTAATAAGTATTTTTTTAAAATTAATTAAACTTACCGGATCAATTGATTTAATATCTTTTACAGAAACTTTATATAAATTTCGAGAAGCTAAAAATAAATTTTTATTTATTTTTTCTATAATAATATATACTTCTTTCAAAGATATTTTTTTTAATTCATTTAATAAAATTTTAGTTTTTGGTTGCAATATAGTAAAATTATTAAAAATAATTAAACGATTTTGACGTATTAATGTTGAAAAAATACTTCGTAATGCTCCACGATACATTTTTTTATTAACTTTTTGATCATAAGATCTAGGTTTAGCAGCAAAAGTTACTCCCCCAGATCTCCATAGGGGGCTACGAATTGAACCTACACGTGCTCTTCCAGTACCTTTTTGACGCCAGGGTTTTTTTCCAGAACCAGAAACTTCTGATTTATTTTTTTGAGATTGATTTCCAGAACGAGCACCAGATAAATAAGCAGTAATTACTTGATGAATTAATGATAAATTAAAACTTTGATTAAATATATTATCTGAAACGGAAATATAAGACTTAATATCTTGAACAAGTAATTTCATATTTATTCCTTTATGATTTTATTGCTGGCTTTACAATAACATTACCCCCAACTGAACCAGGAACGGAACCTTTAATAAAAATCAAATTTTTTTTTAAATCAATTTTAATAACTTTTAAATTTTGAATAGTTATCTTTTTATTTCCTAAATGACCAGACATTTTTTTACCTTTAAAAACTCTTCCTGGAGTTTGATTTTGACCAATAGATCCAGGAGCTCTATGTGATAATGAATTTCCATGTGTCGCATCTTGCATACTAAAATTCCAACGTTTTACTGTTCCTGAAAATCCTTTTCCTTTACTTATTCCAGAAATATCAACTTTTTTTATAGAATTAAATAAATTTATATCAATACTTTGTCCTAATTTAAAAATTTGATTTTTATGAATTCTAAATTCCCATAAACCAATACCAACAGAAACACCTGATTTTAAAAAATGACCAATTTCTGGTTTACGTAATTTATTCTTTTTTTTTATACCTGTTGTTAACTGAATTGCATCATAAGAATCATTACTTTGATTTTTAATTTGAGTCACATAATGTTTTTCAATTTTAATTACTGTAATCGGAATTGACATACCTTCCTTATAAAAAATACGAGTCATTCCAATTTTTTTACCAATAAGACCAATCATAATTTCACCAATTATAATAATTATTTATTTAATCTAAACTAATTTGTACATCGACACCAGCAGCTAAATCAAGACGCATCAATGCATCAACAGTTTTTTCAGTAGGTTTAACAATATCAATTAAACGTTTATGCGTACGAATTTCATATTGATCACGAGCATCTTTATCAACATGAGGAGATATTAATACTGTAAATTTTTCTTTTTTTGTTGGTAATGGAATAGGTCCTTGAACTGTTGCACCAGTTCTTTTAGCAGTTTCAACAATTTCAAAAGTAGATTGATCAATTAAACGATGATCAAATGCTTTTAATCTAATACGAATTCTTTGGTTCTGCATAATATCAGAACTCCAATTATATAATAATAAAAAAATATATTATATTAAATATTATTAATATAATATATTATAATTTATTATATAATAATATAAAATAATTAATATAAAATATTGATGTATTGAAAATAAATTTTATGAAAAATATTAAAATATTAAATCAAGAAAAGAGAATATATTATTCCCCTTCTTGATAAGAATTTGAATAATATTATATATTTATTAAATAAACATAAAAAATTAAGTAATTATTTTTATTACAACTCCTGCACCAACAGTTTTTCCACCTTCTCTAATTGCAAATCTTAAACCTTCAGCCATAGCAATAGGATTTATTAATGTAACAATCATTTTAATATTATCACCTGGCATAACCATTTCTACTCCACTAGGTAATTCAATAAATCCAGTAACATCAGTAGTTCTAAAATAAAATTGAGGTCTATAACCTTTAAAAAATGGTGTATGACGACCACCCTCTTCTTTAGATAAAATATAAACTTCAGATTCAAATTTTGTATGAGGTGTAATACTTCCCGGTTTTGCTAAAACTTGACCACGTTCTATTTCATCTCGTTTTGTACCCCTTAATAATATTCCAACATTTTCTCCAGCACGTCCTTCATCTAATAATTTTCTAAACATTTCTACACCAGTACAAATAGTTTTTATAGTTGGTTTAATACCAACAATTTCTATTTCTTCACCTACTTTAATTACACCTTTTTCTACTCTTCCTGTTACTACTGTTCCTCTACCAGAAATTGAAAATACATCTTCAATTGGTAATAAAAATGCTTGTTCAATATCACGCTTAGGATTAGGAATATAATTATCTAATGTATTTGACAAATCAAGTATTTTAGATTCCCAATTAGCATCTCCTTCTAATGCTTTTAATGCAGACCCTCTAATAATAGGTGTATCATCTCCTGGAAAATCATATTGTGTTAATAAATCACGAACTTCCATTTCAACTAATTCTAATAATTCTTCATCATCAACCATATCACATTTATTTAAAAATACAACTATATGAGGTACTCCAACTTGACGTGCTAATAAAATATGTTCTCGTGTTTGAGGCATTGGACCATCAGTAGCTGCCACTACTAAAATAGCTCCATCCATTTGTGCAGCACCAGTAATCATATTTTTAATATAGTCAGCATGACCTGGACAATCAACATGTGCATAATGTCTCATTTTAGTATCATACTCAACATGAGACGTATTAATTGTAATACCTCTTGCTTTTTCTTCTGGAGCATTATCAATTTGATCAAAAGCACGTGCAGAACCACCATAATGTTTAGATAAAACAGTTGTAATCGCAGAAGTTAATGTTGTTTTACCATGATCAACATGACCTATTGTACCAACATTAACATGTGTTTTTAATCTTTGAAATTTTTCTTTAGACACAATATTTTCCTTTATTAAAAAATATAATAAATATATAAATCAATATTAAAAAATTATTTATTTTGATTTTCAATAATTTCTAAAGCTATATTTTTAGGAGTTTCTGAATAATTTAAAAATTCCATAGAATAAGAAGCTCTTCCTTGAGTTTGAGAACGTAAATCCGTCGCATACCCAAACATTTCAGATAAAGGAACTTTTGCAGAAATTGATTTTCCTAATTGTAAATCTTTCATACCTTCAATAATTCCTCTCCTACGATTTAAATCTCCTATTACATCTCCCATATAGTCTTCTGGAGTTTCCACTTCTACTTTCATAATTGGTTCTAATAATATTGGTTTTGCTTGTTTAAAGGCAGTTTTAAAAGCAATAGAGGCTGCAAATTTAAAAGCAAGTTCAGAAGAATCTACATCATGATAAGAACCAAAATGTAATCGTACTCCAACATCTACTACTGGATAACCTGCAAGAGGACCTGATTTTAATTGTTCTTGAATTCCTTTATCTATTGCAGAAATATATTCATTAGGAATAATACCACCTTTAATATCATTAATAAATTCATAACCTGATTTATTGGAACTTAAAGGAAATAAATCAATTACAACATGTCCATACTGTCCTCTACCACCTGTTTGTTTAATATATTTACCTTCAATATTTTTAATAGTATTATAAATTGTTTCTCTATATGCTACTTGGGGTTTTCCAATATTAGCTCCAACATTAAATTCTCTTTTCATTCTATCAATGATAATTTCTAAATGTAATTCACCCATTCCAGAAATAATTGTTTGATTAGATTCATGATCTGTATGTACTTTAAATGATGGATCTTCTTTAGCTAAACGATTTAAAGCTAAACCCATTCGTTCTTGATCTGTTTTAGTTTTTGGTTCTATTGCAATAGAAATAACTGGTTCTGGAAATTCCATTTTTTCTAAAATAATTGGTTGATTTAAATCACATAAAGTATCTCCAGTCATAACATTTTTTAATCCAATTGCAGCTGCAATATCACCAGCACGAACTTCTTTAATTTCTTCTCTTTTATTAGCATGCATTTGAACAATACGTCCAAATCGCTCTTTTTGCATTTTTACTGAATTTAATACTGTATCACCAGAAGATACTACACCTGAATAAACTCTAAAAAATGTTAAATTTCCTACAAATGGATCATTAGCAATTTTAAAAGCTAAAGCAGAAAAAAACTCTTTATCATCAGCATTTCTTTTCAATTTTATTTCATTATCTTTATTCATAATTCCTTTAATAGAATCAATATCAATAGGGGATGGTAAATAATCAATTATTGCATCTAACAAAGATTGTATTCCTTTATTTTTAAAAGCAGAACCACAAGTAACTAAAATAATTTCATTATTTAATGATCTTTTACGTAATGAACATTTAATTTCTTCTTCTGATAAAAATTCATTATTTAAATATTTTTCCATAATACTTTCATTATTTTCTACTGCTGATTCAATTAAAATTTGATTCCATTTTTTTGATAATGATAACATATTATTAGGAATATCTTTATAATTAAAAGTAATGCCTTTATCTTTATCATGCCAATAAATTGCTTTCATTTTTAATAAATCTATAATTCCAACAAAATTTTCTTCTGAACCAATAGGTAATTGTAAAGGAACTGGAATAACTTTTAAACGTTGTTTCATTTGATTTAAAACATTAAAAAAATCTGATCCAATACGATCCATTTTATTTATAAAAGCAATTCTAGGAACTTTATATTTATCTGCTTGACGCCATACAGTTTCTGATTGAGGTTGTACTCCACCTACAGCACAATACACCATAACAGCTCCATCTAAAACACGCATAGAACGTTCAACTTCAATAGTAAAATCAACATGACCTGGCGTATCTATAATATTAATTCTATGTGATGGAAATTGATTATTCATACCTGACCAAAAAGTTGTAGTTGCAGCAGAAGTAATAGTAATTCCACGTTCTTGTTCTTGTTCCATCCAATCCATTGTTGCTGTACCATCATGTACTTCTCCAATTTTATGATTAATACCTGTATAAAAAAGAATACGTTCTGTTGTAGTTGTTTTTCCGGCATCAATATGTGCACTAATTCCAATATTTCGATAATATGTAATAGGTGTTTTACGAATCATTTTATTCCTCTTAAAAATTAATATTATAAATAAAAATTATTTTAAAAAATGTATTCATATTTTTATAATTAATTTTTATTTATATAAATTGATATTATTAATAATAAATATATAATTACCAACGATAATGTGCAAATGCTTTATTTGCTTCTGCTATACGATGTACTTCATCTCTTTTTTTAATAGCAGCACCTTTTTTATCTAAAATATCTACAAATTCATAAAATAATCTTAATAACATAGAACTATTTTTTCGTTTTCTAGCTGCATCAATAATCCATCGCATAGCTAATGTATTTCGTCTTATTGGTCGAACTTCAACTGGAACTTGATAAGTTGAACCTCCTACACGACGTGATTTTACTTCAACTATAGGACGTACATTTTCTAAAACTATATCAAAAATATCTAATTCAGTTTTATTTATTTTATTTGATATTTTTTTTAATGCAGAATATACAATACATTCTGCAATAGATTTTTTTCCATGAACCATTAAAATATTAATAAATTTTGCTAAAATTTCAGATGAAAATTTAGGATCAGGTAAAATTTTTCTTTGTTCAATAATTTTACGTCTTGACATAATTATTCTCCTAAGTATATATCTTCAATTTATATATAAATTATTTTTTTATCTTTTTTACACCATATTTTGATCGACTTTTTTTTCTATTTTTCACACCAGCACAATCTAAAGCACCTCGAATTACATGATATCTAACTCCAGGTAAATCTTTAACACGACCTCCACGAATTAAAATTACTGAATGTTCTTGTAAATTATGTCCTTCTCCTCCAATATAAGCAGTAACTTCAAATCCATTAGTTAATTTTACTCGACAAACTTTTCGTAATGCTGAATTAGGTTTTTTTGGTGTTGTAGTATATACTCTAGTACAAACACCTCTTTTTTGTGGACACCCTTCTAATGCAGGAACATTATTTTTAACAATTCTTTTAATACGAGGTTTACGAACTAATTGATTTATAGTAGTCATAAAAGCCTTTTTTTTAAAAAATAAATTTAAGATATTTTATAATATATAAATATATAATTTACCAATTAATAAATTTATTATATTTTTCTGTTAAAGTAACAAATTCACAATAATTAATTAATTTAATTTTACTTGAAATATTATCAGAAATACCTCTAATAAGTACATCTTCTTGTAATACATATATATTTTTTGAATATTTAATAAGATCAGAAATAAAAAAATTATTATTCAAAGCAATTAATACACCATCTTGTAATGCAATTAAACCATCTTGAGATGATAACATATTAAACATTACAGAAATATCTATTTTAAAAGGTGAATTTGATAATATATGTAACATAATTTTTTTTTTAAATGTTTAAAAGTTAAAGATAATATCAAATTTATTAATTTGATATCTAATATTTAAAAAACTACAAATATTTACTTTTATAACAAAATCAACATGATTATGCAAACCACGTTTTAATAAAGAATCATAACATAAATAAAAATTATTTATATTATATAATTTTAATAATTTAAAATAAGAATAAAATGAATGAGATACAATTAAATTTTTATTTTTATTATTTATAATATAAAAAACTCCATCATTAATAAAAAAAAAACTTATCTTTTTTAAATAACATGAAGCAGATAATGCAAATTTTAATCCATCTAATCCTATATAATTACCATAAGGAGTATTTGAAAATATAACAGCTATTTTTTTCATATAAAATTAAAATTGTAATAAACGATCTGATTTTAACATTGTTTTAATTAATTTTCCTAATCCAACTAATTGAAATCCAGAATGTAAATTACCATTTATAAATCCTAATTCTTTTGCAATCTCATCAGAAATAATACCTCTTTCTTGAGCTGAATTAGAACATATATTTAATGTAATTAAAAATTTTTTACTAAATTTATACCATTCATGAACTAAATTTATTCCATTGATTTTAGATGACATCATATTAGTTCCATTTAAAGCACCATGACTATAAAAAAAAATATTATTAATAAAATGATTTTTTTTTTTCATTAATGCATTAGAAAATAAAAAAGCACTTTTTGAACCTTCTGAATGAAATAATGAACTTGTAATTAATATAGTATATATTAACATTATATTTAAATTATATAATATAAATTTTTAAATTCATAAAACTCATCTTAACATATAATACTACAAAAGTAAAAATATTTAATAAAAAATTATTAAAATATAATTATATTATATATTTATTTTTAATTAAATGATATATAAAAGATTATATTTTTTATAAAATAAATAAATTTTATATTAAAAAGAGAAAAATATGAAAAATAAAAATACTATTGGTTTAACCATTATTAGTTTTTTATCATATTATTTAACGGGTGCTATGATTGTTGTTACAGGAATAGTTATAAGAAGTACTGCAAAATATTTTCAATTATCTATTTCTGAAATGAGTAATACATTTACTTTTTTAAATGCTGGAATATTATTTTCCATTTTTTTAAATTCTTGGATCACAAAAATAATTTCATTAAAAAAACAAATTATTTTAGGATTTATTTTAATTATTATTGCTATTATGGGATTTATAAAATCACATAGTTTAATTATTTTTTGTATAAATATGTTTTTAATGGGAATGGTTGGTGGAATTACAATGTCCATAGGAACATTTTTAATAACGAATATTTATTATGGAAAAGAAAGAGTATCAAAATTATTAATTACAGATTCTTTTTTTAGTATGTCTGGTATTATTTTTCCAATTATTGCATCATTTTTATTAAAAAATAAAATATTATGGTATTGGATTTATATAATAATTGGAATAATATATTTAATTATTTTTCTTATTACTTTAAATGTTGATTTTCCAAAAATTGAAACAAATACTAAAAATACAAAAATTAAAAATAAAAATACTAATTATATTAGTATATTTTTATTATGTTGTTCAGCATTATTATATATTTTAGGACAATTAGGTTTTATTTCTTGGATACCTGAATATGCAAGACAAAATATAGGTATGAATATTCAATCTTCTAGTAATTTAGTTAGTATATTTTGGTTATCATATATGATTGGAATGTGGTTTTTTAGTTATATATTAAAATTTATTGATTTACAAATAGGATTAACTTTATTAAGTGGAATTTCTACATTTTTTATGTATATTTTCATTCAAAATCATAAAATCATTTTATTTAATATCATTATTATTTTATTAGGTTTTTTTTCAAGTGCTATTTATACTATGATTATTACATTAACATCTCTACAAACAAAATATCCTTCTCAAAAATTTATTAATTTAATCTTAATATTTGGTACTATTGGAACATTATTAACATTTATTATTACTGGTCCTATTGTTTATACAATTGGAATACGAGGAGCATTAATTATATCAAATATACTATATGGAATAGTATTTTTAATGTGTATATTGTTAGGTTTTACTAGTCAACATAAAAAATATTATTAAAATATATTATATTATTATAAATTTAAAATGTCATAAATAACTTTTATATTTTTTTTTGCTTTTTTTCTTGCTTTATAAGCCCCAATATCTAAAATATTCTTTAAATATGATTTTTGACTTCTAAAATAATAAAATTTTTCTTGTAAATCATTTAATTTTTTTGATATAACATTTGCAAGTAAATATTTAAAATCTTTATATGTTGTATTAAAAAATTTTTTTTCTAATTCTAAAATACTTTTACCTGTTAAACTAGAAAAAATATTTAACAGGTTTGAAATACCTGCTTTATTATTGATATCATAAAATATTTTACCATCTGAATCAGTGACTGATTTAGAAATTTTTTTTAATACTGTTTTTTGATCATCTAATAAAAATATAACACTGTTTTTATTACTATCAGATTTAGACATTTTATTATAAGGATTTAATAAAGACATAATTTTTGCACTATATTTATTTGGTATATAAATATCAGGAATTTTAAAAATATTACCATATAAAGAATTAAAACGATGAGCAATATTACGAGTTAATTCAATATGTTGTTTTTGATCTTGACCAATTAATACTTTGTCACTTTGATATAATAAAATATCTGCAGACATTAATATTGGATAATTAAATAATCCAATATTAATATTTTGAGAATTAATTTTTGATTTTGATTTAAATTGTGTCATACGCATTAATTCACCAAAATAAGTATAACAATTTAATATCCAATTTAATTGACAATGTTCATGTACTTCTGATTGCATAAATATAATACTTTTTTGAGGATCAACTCCAGATGCTAAATAAATTGCTAAAGTATCTAATTTATTTTTTTTAAATAAATATAAATTTTGAGAAACAGTAATAGAATGTAAATCTGCAATACTATAAATACAATTATATTTATCTTGAATAGTAGACCAATGTGATATAGTACCAATAAAATTACCAAGAGTTAATTGACCTGAAGGTTGTATAGCACTAAAAATAATAGGTTTTAATAATACCATATTATTATCCTTAAATTATAAATTATAATATATAATATATTAATTTTTTAAATATTTAACATATTTAATTTATTTTTAATCATATCTATTTTTTTTTTATAATTTTTTGTTTCAAAAATAAATGAACCCATAACAAAAATATCTGCTCCAGCATGAGCTACATCTATAATATTATTAATATTAATACCGCCATCTACTTCTAACAATATTTTTGAATTATATTTATCAATCATTTTTCTTAATTTAAATATTTTATTTAAAATAGATGAAATAAATTTTTGTCCAGAAAAACCTGGCATAACACTCATTAATAAAATAATATCTAACTGATCCATAAAATTATTTAAAATACTTAAAGGTACTTCAGGATTAATTGCTAATCCAGACTTACACCCATATCTACGAATTAAAGATAATGTTTTATTAATATCTTTACTAGAATCAGGATGAAAAGTAATAGAAGTAGCTCCCGATTGAGCAAATAAAGGTATTAAATTATCTACTGAATCTACCATTAAATGCACATCAATAGGTGCAATAATATTATCTTGTCGTAATGATTTAAGAACCATAGGTCCAAAAGTTAAATTAGGAACATAATGATTATCCATAACATCAAAATGAATAATATCACTTCCAGCTGAAAGAACATCTTTAATATCTTGACCTAATTTTGAAAAATTAGCAGATAAAATAGAAGGTGCAATAAAAAATTTTTTCATTTT
Organism: Buchnera aphidicola (Therioaphis trifolii); assembly: GCF_005080705.1. NCBI lineage: Bacteria > Pseudomonadati > Pseudomonadota > Gammaproteobacteria > Enterobacterales > Erwiniaceae > Buchnera > Buchnera aphidicola. The sequence goes on from NZ_CP032996.1 coordinate 376,698, forward strand.
TTTATCTCAATTTAAAACAAATAAATTACTTTAATTAATATATTTAATAAAATTTTAAAAATTTTATATAATACATTTTTTAATAACAGAAAAAATAATATCTTGATTAACATTTTTTAATATTTTTAATTTTCCAATTTTAATAGGAACAACTAATTGAATTTTTCCAGAATAACTTTTTTTATCACGAATCATATATTTTAAATAAGATTGAACATTCATATCTTTAGGTGCCACAGTAGGTAAACCAAAATTTTTAATTAAATTAATCATTCGAGTTGCATCAAAAGAACTTAATATCCCTAATATTTCTGATGTCTTAATAGCCATAACAATTCCTATAGAAATAGCTTCACCATGCAACCATTTTAAATATTTAAAATGTGCTTCAATAGCATGACCATATGTATGTCCAAGATTTAAAAAAACTCGAAATCCATATTCACGTTCATCTAAATTAACAATTTTAGATTTTAATTCACAACATTTTTGAATACAATATATTAAAACTTCAGTATTTAATGATAATATTTGTTTTATATTATTTTCTAACCATTGAAAAAAAACATAATCAAATGAAATAGCATATTTAATTACTTCTGCAATTCCAGATATTAATTGTTTATATGGTAATGTAGATAAAAAATTAATATCTGTAATTACAGCATTGGGTTGCCAAAAAGTACCAATCATATTTTTTCCAAGTATATGATTTACTCCTGTTTTTCCTCCTATTGCAGCATCTACTTGAGATAATAATGTTGTAGGAATTTGAATAAATCGTATTCCTCTTTGATAAATTGAAGCAACAAATCCAGTTAAATCACCAATTACTCCCCCTCCAAATGCAATTAATATTGAATTTCGATCATGTAATTTTTCTAATAAATATGTTAATAATAAATTTACTGAATTTAACGTTTTATAATTTTCACCATCAGATAAAATAAATTCTTCTAAAATAATTTTATTTTTTAAAAAATATTTTACGATTTTTTCTTTCCATATTTTTGATATTGTAATATTTGTTACTAAAACACATCTATCACCAGATTTTAATGGACTAAATATATTTTCTAAATTAAAAATTTTAAAACCAATATTAATATAATAAGAATTATTTTTTGTTTTAACTGGAATTATTTTTAATTTCATAAAATATTCTCTTATTGATAATAAATATAGATTATATTTTTTTTAAATAATTTTTTATATAATTAATAACTGATTTAATAGTTTTATTATCAACATTAATTGTTATATCAGATATTTCTTCATATAAAGGATTACGTATTTTTGCTAATCTTTTTAAAACAATATCTGATGATTCAGATGTATTTAATAAAGGTCTATGTTTATATCGATTAGTTCGTAATAATTGTTTTTTAATTGTTACTTGTAAATATATTGTAATACCTCTAGAAGATAAAATATTTCTATTTTTTTTAGAAAGAATTGACCCACCTCCTGTTGCTAATATAATATTACTTTTTTTAGTTAATTCATTAATAATTTTTTCTTCACGAAATCTAAAACCAGATTCACCTTCTATATCAAAAACCCAACTAATATCTACACCAGTACGTTTTTCTATTTCACGATCTGAATCATAAAATGCCATATTTAATTCTCTAGATAATTGCAGACCAATAGTACTTTTACCAGCTCCCATAGGACCTATTAAAAAGATATTCTGTTTTTTAACCATATTTTTAATATTAGTGATTTTTCTTTCATAATACCTAATAAATTTTATAATCTATTAGAAGGAATAAATATTTTTTTATTATTAAATATATTCATTATAATACTATAAATCTTTAAAATAATAAATAATATAATAAAATTACTTGATTATATTCATATAATATATATTATTATAATATAAAAGTATGGTGAGGTGTCCGAGAGGATTAAGGAGCACGCCTGGAAAGCGTGTATATGTTATAAAACGTATCAAGGGTTCGAATCCCTTTCTCACCAATGAAATAATTATTATTAAATTATAAATTATTATTTTATAATAGTATTTAAAGCTAATGTAATTACGTTATCAAATGTATGTTCTCTTTCTTTAATAGAAAGTTTTTTATTAAATAAAATATGATCTGAAACAGAACATATTGATACAGCTTGTATATTATATTCAGCAGCAATACTATATATTCCAGCTGTCTCCATATCAATTCCTAATATTTTATATTTTTTTAATAAATCATAAAATGAATTATCAAAATTATAAAATTTATCTGTTGTAAAAAAATTTCCAACACGAATATTAATATTCATATTTTTTGCAATATGAATTACTTGACATAAAATATCAAAATCTGAAATTGCCGAAAAATCATAATTTTTAAATCGAATACGATTAAAACTAGAATCAGTACATGCTCCCATGGCAACAATAATATCTTTTAAATTAATTTTTTCTTGTACAGTACCACATGTTCCTACTCGAATAATTTTTTTAACATTATAAAATTTAATTAATTCTTCAACATAAATAGCTGCAGATGGAATACCCATTCCATGACTCATAATTGAAATTAAAACATCTTTATAATAACCAGTATAACCTAACATAAAACGAACACTATTTATTTTAATACAATTTTCTAAAAAATTCTTTGCAATATATTTAACACGAAGAGGATCACCAGACATAATTACAAGTTCAGAAAAATCATTTTTTTTAGAATTAATATGAGGAGTAACCATAATTTATATTACCTAAAAATAAATATTATTTGTTAAAATATACTAATTCCATATTTCATAGGTGATAATGAAAAATATTTGGAAATAGTTTGTCCAATATCAGAAAATGTATTTCTATGTCCTAAATAATTATTTTTAATAAATTTACTATACAATAATATTGGAATAAATTCTCTCGTATGATCTGTTCCTGACCACGTTGGATCACAACCATGATCTGCAGTAATAATTAATATATCTTCATCATATAAAGAATGTAAAATTTTTGGTAATTGCATATCAAAAAATTCTAAACCTTGAGCATATCCAGAAACATCTCTTCTATGACCCCAAATAGAATCAAAATCAACAAAATTAACAAATACAATTGTATTATTAGTAGCTATTTTTATTTGTTCAATAGTTTTTTTTATAAGACAATCTAGCCCTGTTGCATGAATTTTTTTAGTAATTCCAATATTTGCAAAAATATCTGCTATTTTTCCTAAAGCAATAACATTTCCATTTTTTTCTATTATTAATTTCTTAAGAATAGTATTTTTATGAGGAGGTTTTGAAAAATCTCTTCGATTACCTGTACGAACAAATTGATATTTTTTTTCACCAATAAATGGACGAGCAATCACTCTAGTAATATTATAATTATATTTATCAAGTAATATTCTAATAAATTTACATAATTTATATAATTTATTTAAACCAAAATATTTTTCATGACAGGCAACTTGAAAAACAGAATCAGAAGATGTATAAAAAATTGGTTTATTTGTTTTAATATGTTCTTCTCCAAAATCATTTAAAATATTAATACCAGAAGCATGACAATTTCCCAAAATTCCAGATAAATTAAATTTTGAAATTATACTTTTTAATATTACATTAGGAAAACTATTTGTATTTTTTTTAAAATAATCCCATTCAAATAATACTGGTACACCAGCAATTTCCCAATGCCCGGAAGAGGTATCTTTAGCAGTAGAAAGTTCACTAGAAAAACCATAACTACTAATAATATATTTAGATTGTATTATCCCAGATGGTAAACATTTATGAATTTTATAATAAATTTTTGCTAATCCCAAAGATATTAAATTAGGAATATTTAAATTACCAAATCTATTATTATTAGCTTTTCTAAAATTACAATAATCAGCAATATGTCCAAAAGTATTTGAACCAAAATCATTAAATTGTTCAGAATCTTCACTATATCCTATTCCAAATGAATCTAATACTAAAATAAATACTCTTTTCATATTTAATAACCTAATATATTTCAAAAAAAATAATAAAAATACTTACATTATAAAAAAGAATGTGAACCTCTATGATGTTCAGTAATATCTTTTACACCTTTTATTTCTGAAAAATTATTTATAATTTTTTCTTCAATATTTTTTTTTAAAGTAATATTTGACATTGAACATCCATTACACCCACCTAAAAATTTTATCATAGCAAATCCTGTTATTGTAATATTTATTAAAATAATTTTACCTCCATGCATATTTAACATAGGATTAATATTATAATCTATAAAATTTTGTACTTTATAAAATAACATATTATTTTCAATATTATTGTTATGAATATTATTACTATAAATATTATTTTTAACATTTGGTGCTAATAACATTAACTTTTTATTCAAATTATCACCAAATAAATCAATTTTTGAATCATTTAAATAAGGAAATATATTTTTTTTTATATAAATTTTAAAACCATCATATTTTAATTCAATATCTTCATTACATTTATTTTTATTTATTTCATAAGAAATTTTACATTCAGAATATTCTGTTCCAGGAAATTTAATAGATATTCTTAAATTAGTATTGTTTTTTTTTGAAAGTATTTTTTTTAAATATTTTTCAGCTTTTTTAGTAATATTTATCATAATAATCTTTTTAACATTTTAATATTAAATAAATAAAAAATATATTTATGTGACATTAAAAAATTTTTGATTAATAAAAAATATAAAAATAAAATCATTTTAAAAAGGTAATTCTTCATCAAATTCTATATTTGACATATCATCTTCTAATAACTTATTTTTTAAATTATTATCAATATTATCTTTTTTTTTAATATTATTAATATCTTTAGAATTATTGATATTAGTATCATTATTTTTTTTATTTAATATACGTGTTCCTAACATTTGCATTTTACCATTCATATTAACTATAACTTCCGTAGTATAACGAGTAAAACCATTTTGATCAGTCCATTTTCGAGTTTGTAAAGAACCTTCAATATATACTTGAGATCCTTTTTTTAAATATTCATTAGCAATTTCAGCTAATTTACCAAATAATACAATCCTATGCCATTCAGTTTTTTCTTTTGTTAAATTTGTTTTTTTATCTTTCCAATTTTCTGATGTTGCTAAAGTAATATTCACTACTGCATTACCATTTGACATATATCGTATTTCAGGATTTTTACCTAAATTACCAATTAAAATAACTTTATTTATACCTCGTACCATATTTTTTTCCTAAAAATAACATATTTAAAAAAAATAAAAAAATTATATATTTTAAAATAAATATAATAAATCAATAAAAATGATTTTATTTTTTAAATAATAAAATTATATATTAATATTATAAAATATAAAATATTAATTATTTAAATATTAAAATTTTAAATAAATCATTATTAATATTAAATTATTGTATTAAAATATAAAAAAATGAAAAAATATAATCCTTTACAAAATAGTAAAAAAAAAATCCCTTATTCTTTAGAAGCTGAACAATCTATATTAGGTGCATTAATGTTAGATAATAAAAAATGGGATATTATATCAAATTATATTATTAGTGATGATTTTTTTAATATTTCACATAAATTAATATTTAATGAAATGAAAGAATTGATAAACCATAATTTCCCAATTGATTTAATAACTTTATCAGAATCACTAGAAAAAAAAAAAATTTTATCAAAAATAGGAAAATTTTCTTATTTATCAGAAATTATTAAAAATACTCCTAGTACTGAAAATATTACAGCATATGCAAAAATTGTTAAAGAATGTTCAACATTAAGAGAAATTATTTCAATAGGAAAAAAAATTTCTTATTTAGGATATAATACACATGGAAAAAATAGTAAAGAAATTTTAAATGATATAGAATATAATATTCTAAAAATTATTAATAAAAAAAATAAAAAAGAAAAAAATCCTAAAAATATACGATTAATGTTAGATAAAACTATTACTGTAATAGAAAAACTATTAAAATATCCAAATAATAACTTAACAGGATTAGATACAGGATATTCTGACTTAAATAAAAAAACACTTGGATTACAAAAATCTGATTTAATTATTATTGCAGCAAGACCATCTATGGGAAAAACAACATTAGCAATGAATATTTGTGAAAATATTGCTATAACCAATAATAAACCAATATTAATTTTTAGTTTGGAAATGCCTGGTGAACAAATTATAATTAGAATGTTATCTTCGTTATCAAGAGTATATCAAAGTAATATCCGAACAGGAAATTTAAATGATGAAGATTGGTCTCGAATATCAAGTACAATTAATATCCTATTAAAAAAAAATAATATATATATAGATGATTCTTCACAATTAACACCTACTGAAATAAGATCAAAATCAAAAAAATTATATAAAAAAAAAGGTTTAAGTTTAATTATTATTGATTATTTACAATTAATTAATGTACCAAATTTATCTAATCAAAGAAATTTAGAAATTGCTGAAATTTCAAAATCATTAAAATCACTAGCCAAAGAATTAAAAATACCTATTATTGCTGTATCACAACTTAATCGTTCATTAGAACAAAGATCAGATCGAAGACCAATTAATTCTGATTTAAGAGAATCAGGTTCATTAGAACAAGATGCTGATTTAATAATTTTTATATATAGAGATGAATTATATAATGAAAATACTGAATTAAAAGGAATAGCAGAAATTATAATAGGAAAACAAAGGAATGGACCTAATGGAACAATAAAATTAATATTTAATGGTAATTTATGTCGATTTGATAATTATTATGAATAATAATATATAAATAATTTATAAAATAAATCATTTTTATTATATTTAAAATATTTAAAATATTTAAAATATTTAAAATATTTAAAAATAAAATTATATTTCATTAAATAATAAATTTATATAAAATAATATATTATGAATTTAATTATTGAGCATATCAAGTGAAAATGACTTTGCAAAATAACTTATTAATTGCTATGCCTGGAATAAAAAATCCATTTTTTAAAAAAACTGTAATATATATTTGTGAACATAATAATGAAGGAGCAATGGGTATTATAATAAATAAACCATTAAAAGATATAAAAATAAAAAATATTTTAAAAAAATTAAATATGAACGCATCTCCTTGTTTATTTGGTCCAAAAATTTTTGATTCAGTTATTATAGGAGGACCACAAGCTCAAGAAAGAGGATTTATATTACATTCATCAAAAAAAATATTTTATTCTAGTATTAAAATTTCAAATAAAATGATAATTACAACATCTCAAGATATTTTAGAAACAACTGGTTTTCTTGAAAAACCAACAAATATATTAATGGCTTTGGGATATTGTACATGGGATAAAAATCAATTAGAACAAGAATTATTAAATAATTTTTGGTTAATTTCATCTGTTGATCAAAAAATATTATTTCATACACCACTAAAAAAAAAATGGATAAAAGCATTAAACAATTTAGGATTAAATATATATAAATTATCTATCAATTTTGGACATGCATAAATTATCATGATATTATCATTTGATTTTGGAACAAAAAAAATTGGTGTAGCAATAGGACAAAAAATTACATGTACAGCAAATATATTAAATACAATAAATGTAAAAAATGGAATTCCTAATTGGAATCAAATCTCTCATTTAATTATATATTGGAATCCAAAAATTATTATTGTAGGTTATCCATTAAATATGGATGGATCAAAACAAAAAATTACTAAAAAAACCATTCTTTTTGCTAAAATATTAAAACAAAAATATTTAATTAATGTAGAATTACATGATGAAAGATTAACAACTATAGAATCTAAATCAATATTATATAAAAATAAAAAATATAAAAATATAAAAAAAAATATACATTCTTTATCAGCGGTATTAATATTAGAGAGTTGGTTAAATAAAAAATAAAAATAATAATTGTGAAATTTTGGATAATATTATGATTTTTATTCCCCCACTTAGTTTATATATTCATATACCATGGTGTTTAAAAAAATGTCCATATTGTGATTTTAATGCATATACATTAAAAAATCATGATTCACAAATCAATTATATTCAACATTTAATTCAAGATTTAAAAAATGATGTATCTATTATTAAAAAAAGAACTATAAAGACAATTTTTATAGGCGGAGGAACTCCAAGTATATTAAATAATTATTTAATAAAATACTTAATACAAAAAATAAAAACAATCGTATCTATTAAAAAAAATACAGAAATTACAATTGAAGTTAATCCTGAAAATATTACAATTGAAAAAATATTAAAATATCAAGAATCAGGTATTAATAGAATATCATTTGGAATACAAACTTTTAATAATAAATTATTAAAATTAATTGGAAGAAATCATACTTCAAAAAAAATCATTATATTATTAAATGAAATTAAAAAAAATATTAAAATCAATTTTAATATAGATTTAATATATGGATTACCTGAACAAACTTTAAAAAATTGTCTATCAGATTTAGAACAAGCAATTTTAATTAATCCAAATCATATTTCTTGGTATCAATTAAATATAGAAAAAAATACTGTATTTTATTACCAAAAACCAAATTTACCAAAAGATTCTATAATATGGAACATGTATAATCAAGGTAATAGTTTATTATTACAATCGCAATATCAAAGATATGAAATATCTTCATATTGTAAACACAATCAATTTTGTTTTCATAATTTAAATTATTGGAAATTTGGAGATTATATTGGTATAGGTTGTGGTTCACATAGTAAAATAACACAAAAAAATGGAAAAATAATAAGAATAATAAAAAAAAAAAGAATTTATGATTACTGTAATATAAGAAAAATATATATTGAAAAAAAATATCAAATTATTAATCAAGATAAACCATTTGAATATTTTATGAATATTTTTAGATTATTTCAACCAATACAAAAAAAATATTTTTATTTATATACAAATTTAAAAATAAAATATATAAAAAAAAATATTAAAAAAGCAATTTTAAAAGGATATATTTTAAAAAATAATAAATATTGGAAAATATCAAAAAAAGGCAAAAATTATTTAAATAATTTATTAGAATTATTTATAATAATATAAATAAAAAATATAAATTAAATTATTTTCTACACTGAAAAATTAAATTAAAAATATTTTTTTTATATAATCTTGCTTTTTTTTCAAAATAAGTCATTTTTTTTAAATTTGATGATATAAAATAATAAAAATGATCTGATAAATTGATAAAATTTTTTATTATATTAATATTATTTATAATATATTCATTATATAATTTACAATCAGTTATTATATGTAAAATTCCATTATTAATTAATTTTTTTGAAATTAATTTAATAAATTCTATATTTAAAATTCTTCGCTTATGATGTTTTTTTTTTGGCCATGGATCAGGAAAAAATAATTGAATAATTTGTATTGTATTATCTTGAATCATAAATTTTAATACTTCTGTTGCATCATGTAAAATAATCTTTAAATTATCAATATGTATTTTTGAGTGATGTATTTTATTAAAAATATTACTAATACCTGGTATATATACTTCAATACCTAAAATATTATATTTTTTATAATGTAAAGCATTATAAAGTAAATTTTCACCATTTCCAAAACCAATTTCTAATATTATAGGTGAATTTTTTTTATTAAATACATTATTCAAATTAATAAATCTATTCTCAAAATTTAAACCAAAATATGGCCAATAATTTTTTAAAATATTAATCATATTTTTTTTTATAGGTCGATTTCTACATGTAAAACTACGTACTCGACGTAAAAAAATACCTTGTTTATTATACTGTGGTATAATTACATTATTAGTAATAATATTTTTCATAATGATATATTAAATGAATATTATTAATTATAAAAAAATTTATTTTTTTAAATTAAAAAATATAAAATGATAATAAAATAAATAATATTAATATTATGCAAAATTGGAAATTTTCACAAATTATAATTAATTGGCAACATTATTTTGGAAGAAATAATTTACCTTGGCAAAAAAATAATAATCCATATTATATATGGATTTCAGAAATTATGTTACAACAAACACAAGTTAAAACTGTTATACCATATTTTAATAAATTTATTACTCAATTTAATAATATTAAATCTTTATCAAAATCTAATTTAAATAAAATATTATATTTATGGAGTGGATTAGGATATTATAATAGAGCTAATAATATTTATAAAACAGCAAAAATTATAATAAATAATTATAATGGAAATTTTCCTAATAATTTTAATAATTTAATAAAATTACCAGGAATTGGAAAAACTACAGCACATGCTATTTTATCATTATCATATAATTTTTCTTTTCCAATTTTAGATGGAAATGTAAAAAGAATATTAATACGTTTTTATAATTTAAAAATAGAAAATTCTAAAAAAAAAATTAATGAAAACAAATTATGGAAAATAATTAATCAAATTACTCCTATTCATAATGCTAAAAAATTTAATCAAGGTATGATGGATTTAGGAGCTTTAATATGTACATATAAAAAACCAAAATGTTATATTTGTCCTTTAAAAAATTCTTGTCAATATGATAATACAATTAATATTCAAAAAAATATAAAAAAAAATAAAATAAAAAAAAAAACAATTTTTTATATGATATTACAATATAAAAATTTTATTGTTTTTGAAAACAGAAAAAAAAGAATATGGAATAAGTTATTTTGTTTTCCTGAATTTAATAATTTAAAAGAAATGCAATATTGGTTATTAAAAAATAATATTTTTAATTTTAATTATAAAAAATATTTTTATAAAATACATAAATTAAGTCATTTAAAAATTAAAATGATTTTTATTAACATAAAAATAAAAAAAAAAATAAAAATTAATATCAATAAAAATAAATGTTGGTATAATTTAAAAAAAAAAATACATATTGGAATACCAAAACCAATATATGATATAATAATTCAATTACATAAATAATTATTTAAATATGAAAAAATAATATGAAATTTATTTTTTGTAAATATTTTAAAAAAAAATTAGAAGGTTTTGAAAAACCATTTTATCCTGGTGAAATAGGAAAAAAAATTTACAATAATATTTCTAAAAAAGCTTGGAAAATATGGATTCATGAACAAACAAAATTTATTAATGAAAATAATTTAAATATGATTAATCAAAAAGATAACAATAAAGTTGAACAATATATGATAAAATTTTTATTTAAAAAAAAATAAAAAAAATTATATAATTATTGAATATACATATTTTTTTAAATCTATTAATAAATTATATTTTTTAACATTATAACGATATATTTCTAATAATTGATTTAATTTTATAAAATATTCATTTAAATTACTTAAATTAAATATTTTTTTACGATAATTAAACCATATTTTTTTTTCATTTTCTTTTAATAAATTAGGAAAGTTTCTTGCTTTTAATCTGAAAAATATTTCTTCTAAATTTTTATTTAAAAAATTAACATTTATTTTTTTCCAAAAATTTATTTTAATAGTTTGTATTTTTTTCATAATATTTTTATCTTTTTCAGAAAAAAAAGAATGATATATTTTTAAATCAACATTATTTGTAATATTATTATAAGTATAATTTTTTAAAAATTTTTTAATTTTATTAAAAATTAATTTTTCTTTTTGTAAAATATCAATTTTTTTTAAAAATAAATCAAGATTTATATTTAATTTTGTTAATTTATTTTTATTAAAAAAATCAATTGGAACCAATATAGGACATTTATTTATTTTTAAAAAATTTATTCCTAATTTATATAATGTTTGAATATTAATATTATGAATTTTTGTTTTATATAAATATTTAATTAATAAATCAACATCCATATGTAAATTAAAAAATAATAAATTATTAGGATTATTAGAATCCCACAAAATAGGAAGAATACAAATTAAATTATTTTTTAATTTATTAAAAAAATTTACAATATAAATTAAAGGAATATAATTTTGAATATCAATTAAATTTTTAATATTTTTTTTTAATCTATATTTAAATAAAAAATCAAATAATTCAGGTTTTTTTTTTTTTATTAAACGAGCTAAATCAATAGTTGCATATACATCAGATAAAGCATCATGTGAATTGTGTTTAATATTATTAATTTTAGTTAAATCTTCTAATTTAAAACTTATATATCCTAATTTATTTTTTGGCCATAAAATATTATTAGGAGATAAAATATAACAAGCTTGGATAATTTGTATTAAATCCCATCTAGAATTACCATTTTTCCAACTCCAAGAATAAGGATCTAAAAAATTTCTATAAAAAATATTTCTTGTAATTTCATCATCAAATTTAATATTATTATAACCAATAATACACATATTATTAATATTTAAAATTTTAAATATTTTTTTAGAAAAAAAAAATTCATTCATACCATATTTTATGGTATATTGAGGTGTAATTCCAGTTAATAGAATTGATTCTGGATTAGGTAAATAATCATTAGAAGGATAACAATATAAACAAATTGGATCTTGAATAATATTTAAATCAAAATCAGTTTTTATACATGCAAATTGAGCAGGTTTATCTAAAGCAGGATGAATTCCAAATGTTTCATAATCATAAAATAAAAAACTAAAATTATTATTTTTTAAATTAATCACAATATTATATTTAAAAAAAATTAAAAAAATTATCTCCTCCGACTGGGCTCGAACCAGTGACATACGGATTAACAGTCCGCCGTTCTACCAACTGAACTACAGAGGATTATATATTTATATATTACCATGTAAAAATAATTTTGTCAAAAACTTTTAATTATATTATAATAAATATATAATATAATAAATTAAAATATTATAATATTTTTTAAATAGGCCCTTTAGCTCAGTGGTAGAGCACGCGACTCATAATCGCTTGGTCGCTGGTTCAAATCCAGCAAGGGCCAATTTTATAATTAAATAATTTTTTAATAAAATTAATTAAGTTACTAAAAAATATATTATAAATTAGTTAATTATTATATATATATTAAAAAATATAAAATTATATATTATATTATATCTTTATAAAAATAAAGATGTATTATAAATAATACATCTTTTTAATTACATTCTTTAATAATATATTATATTATATAAATTATAATTAACGAGAAAGTATTTTAATTGCTATATAACATGATACTTCTTTATGAGGTTGAAATATAATATTATAATTGCCTAAATTACGAATTAACCCATCTCTAATTATTAATTCATTTTTTTTAATTTTAATTCCTAATCCAGTAATTGCATTTAAAATTTCTTTTAATCCAATTGATCCAAATAATTTTCCTTTTTTACTTGCTTTTGAAAAAATAACAATTGGAGTTTTTTCTTTAATTTTTCTAATTCTTAAATATGAATTTTTAATTTTTATAATTTCTTTAATTTGAACATCTTGTTTTTTATTTTGTAAATTTTGAATATTTTCTTTATTTGCAAATAATGCCATACCATATGGTATGAGATAATTTCTAGCATATCCTGATTTTACTGTAATAATATTTCCAAATTTACCTAAATTTTGAATATCTTTTAATAAAATAATTTTCATTTTTACCTTTTTTCTTATTTTTTTTATAAAATTATATTAACGATGTTGATCAGTATAAGAAATTAATGCAAGATATCGAGCACGTTTTATAGCTCGAGATAATTGTTTTTGATATTTTGAACATGTTCCTGTTATTCTACTAGGAACAATTTTACTATTTTCAGTAATATAATTTTTTAAAATAGATATATCTTTATAATCAATATGAGTAATTTTTTCTGCTGTAAATCTACAAAATTTTCTTCTTCGAAAATATCGAATCATATTTTTTCCTTAAAAATTATATATTTAAAAATTAAATAATAAAAAAATTTAATTATTTTAATATTTTTTTATCATCTTTCATCTTTAAGATTGGTGATGAAATTTGAATTTTATCTTTTTTATGAATAATTAAATTACGAATAATAAGATTATTAAAACGAAATTTTTCTTTTAATTGTATAATAATATTAGGAGATAATTCAATATTCATTAATATATAATATGCTTTACGTAATTTTTTAATAGAATATGCTAATTGTCTTCTTCCCCAATCTTCAAAACGATGTATTAATCCTTTATTCTTTGTAATAAACATTTTATATTCATTAATAATTTTCATTAATTGCTCTGATGTTTGATCAGGATGTATCATAAGTACAATTTCATAATGACGCATGAAAATAAAATTCCTTATAAATTATTTTTTAATATATTATATAATATATAATATAAAATAATATTATATATTATTAAATATATTAAAAAATTTAAAAAATATTTAATTATATAAATAATAAAAATTATTATATATATTAAAATAAATAAAGTTACAAATTAAATACATCACGTATTATAATTGTTTCTATTCTTTCAGGTCCAATAGACAACATATCAATTTTTATATTATTTCCAATATAATTCTCAATATAAGAAATATAATTCTTAAGAGCATCAGGTAAATCTGAAAATACAGTTATACCTTTAATAGATGTTTTCCAACCAGGTAAATTTTTATATACTGGTTTTAATTCTTCCCAATTTAAATATTCAAATGGATTACTAATAACTTGATCAGTATTTTTATTTTTATAAGCAATACATACTTTTATTTCTGATAATTCATCTAATACATCAATTTTTGTTAAACATAAAGAAGAAACTGAATTTAACATCACCATTCTTGATAATAATACTAAATCTAACCAACCCGTTCTTCTTCTTCGACCAGTTGTAGAACCAAATTCTTGTCCCTGTTGACATAAATACTCATCCATTTCATCTTTTAATTCTGTAGGAAATGGACCAGATCCTACTCTTGTACAATATGCTTTTACAATACCTAATATATTATGTATTTGATTAAAACATGCGCCAGAACCGGTAAAAATACCTCCTATTGTACTATTTGAAGAAGTAACATATGGAAAAGTTCCATGATCTAAATCTAATAATGCACCTTGTGCTCCTTCAAAAATAATTTTTTTATTATTATCATATGCTTGATTTAAAATTAAAGGAATATCTCTTATTTTATTTTTAAATAATTCTTTTAATTTTAATAAATCTTCTAAAATAATATTATAATCAACAGGATCTGATTTATAATAATTTACAATTTGAAAATTATAATAATTAATAATATTTTTTAATTTATATTTTAATAAAGAAGTATTATATAAATCACATATTCTTAAACTACGACGAGATACTTTATCTTCATACGCAGGACCTATACCTTTTCTTGTAGTACCAATACATTTATTTTTTAACATATCTTCTCTTAAAATATCTATTTTTTCATGATATGGTAAAACTAAAGTACAATTATGAGATATAAATAAACGATTTTCTAAAGAAATATTTAATTCTGATAACATATCCATTTCTTGTAATAAATTACTAGGTGAAATAACAACACCATTACCTAAAATACAAATTACATGATCATGCAATATTCCTGATGGAATTAAATGTAAAATAATTTGTTTATTATTTATTACTAAAGTATGTCCAGCATTATGTCCACCTTGATATCGTACAACATAATTTGCATGAGAAGTTAAAAAATCTACAATTTTCCCTTTACCTTCATCACCCCATTGCATACCTAATATAACAATATTACGATTCATAAAAAACCTTATATTTTTATTAATATAAAAATAAATTTAAAAAATAAATACTTTAAAAAAATATATTTAATTATTTAACCAATTTAATGTATCATTTAACAATTTAAAACCATATGTAGTTAAAATAGATTCTGGATGAAATTGAAAACCACAAACTTTATCATAATCATTTCGAACTGCCATTACCATATTATTTGATATAGCATTAATAATTAATTTTTTTGAAATATTTTTACAAATTAAAGAATGATATCGCGCTACTAATAATGGACTCGAAAAATTAGAAAACATTGCTTTTTGATCATGATATATATATGATGTTTTTCCATGTAAAATTTTATCTGCATATCCTATTGTTCCACCATAATACTGTACAATAGCCTGATGACCTAAACAAATACCAATAATAGGTATTTTACCAATTACTAATTTTAATAAATGTAACATACAACCAGAATGTTCCGGTTTACCAGGACCTGGTGATAATAATATTATTGGATTTTTTAATTTTAATAATCTTGATAAAATAATATTAATTGAAATATTATTACGATAAATTATAACATTATTCCCAGTACATCTTAATTGATCTACAATATTATATGTAAAAGAATCAAAATTATCTATTAATAAAATATCTCGATACATGTTTATAATATGCCTTTTTTATAATTAGACTGAATAATAGAATCTAAAACTACTTGTGCTTTATTACGACTTTCATTAGCTTCTTCAATAGGAATAGAATCCAAGACAATACCAGCTCCAGCTTGAACAGTAGCAATATTATTTTCAATATATGCCGATCTAATAATAATACATGTATCTAATAATCCTGATGCTGTAAAATAACCAATTGCTCCTCCATAACTACCACGTGTTACTTTTTCTATTTGAGAAATTAATTCCATAGCCCGAATTTTTGGAGCTCCAGTTAAAGTACCCATATTCATACATGCTAAATATGCATGTAAAACATCTAAATCATGTTTTAACGTTCCTATAACTTTTGACACCAAATGCATAACATGAGAATATTTATCAACTTTAGTTAATTGAGAAACAAATCTAGTACCTGGTATACAAATTTTCGCTAAATCATTTCTTGCTAAATCTACTAACATTACATGTTCTGATAATTCTTTATGATTAGTTCTCATTTCTAATTCTATTCTACTATCAAAATCTAAATTTAAATTTCCTAAATTATCAAAACCTCTAGGTCGTGTTCCAGCAATAGGATAAATTTCAATTTTTCGATTTTTAGGATTATATTTTAATGAACTTTCAGGAGATGCTCCAAATAAAGTAAATTTTATATCCTGCATAAAAAACATATAAGGACTAGGATTATTTAATTTAAGAGTATCGTATGCTGATAAGGGATATGGACAAGATAAAAAAAATTTTCTTGACGGAACAACTTGAAATATTTCTCCTTTTTTTATGTATTCTTTCATTGTTTTTACAATTTTTTGATATTGAATATCATTAAAATTAACTGTAATATTAGATCCATATATTTTTTTAATAGGTATATTAGTTAATTTTTTATTTAATTGTTTTTGAATATTAAATAATCTTTTTTGAATTCGAATTTTTTCTGAAATATCTTTAGAAAATATACTACCTTGAATTATACTAGTTTTATTTAAATGATTAATTGTTAATAATACTTCAGATAAATAAAAACAAAAATTTGGACATTGCTGAAAATTTTTTGTTTTAGGTAAAATTTCAAATGTATTTACTAAATCATATGAAAACATTCCTCCAAAAAAAATAGAATCTAAATCATTTTGATCTAATATTAATAATTTAAAAATAAATCGAAAACAATCTAATACTGATAATGATCTTAATTTAATATCTTCATCTAAATTGAAATTATATTTTGGAAATATTAATTTTAATTTATTTTTATAATAATAAATTTTTATTTCTTTAGGAATAACCATATATATTCTATCTAAAATATTTTTACCATTTTGAGTAATAGATTCAAAAATTACTGTTTTTTTATATGATGTAATACGTATTGCAGAATCTATAATCATCATACTTTTAACTTGATTTCTTTTATTAATTTCAGCAGATTCTAATAATAAAGTTGATTTTTTATTACCACAAATTTCATAAAAAACTGCTGCTGGATTATTTTTATATGGAGCATCTATTTTTATAATTTCAACTTCACATTTTTGATTTTCAATATTTATCATATATTTATTTTATATTAAATAATTGTTTATATTATTATTTAAAATATATTTTATATTAAATAAATTACATTATTATATAATAATATAAAATTAAATAATTTAATATAAAATATAATAAATAGTATAATCAATTATTAAAATAAATAAATAATATTTATAAAAAAAATTATTTTATTAAATTTAAATATTTAAAAAATAAATATATATTTATTTAAAAAATAAATATTGATAATAAATAATTTTTAATATTTTTTTAATTAATATATTTATATTTGTATCAAATAAAAAATTAATATTTTTCCATGTTTTTAACCAAGTTATTTGTTTTTTTGAAAAATTATATGTAGATGTTATTGATAATTTAATCATTTCATCATAACTAATATTATTTAAAAAATACATCCACATTTGTCGATATCCAATACAACGTATAGAAGGTAATTTCATATTTAAATCACCACGATAAAATAATTTCTTTACTTCTAACTCAAAACCTTGATGTAACATATAATAAAATCGATTTTTAATATTATTATATAAATATTTTTTTTTTGGAATAATAGCAAATTGTATTGTTTGATATGGGAATATATTTAAAATATTTTTTTTTAAAAAACTCATTTTTTTTCCAGTAATTAAATATACTTCTAATGCACGTATTATTCTTTGAATATCATTAGGATGAATTTTTTTATAAGAATCATGATCAATTAAAGATAAATATCTATATAAAAAATTATCATTTTTTATTGTACTATAATATAATAATTTTTTTCGTAAACTTAAATTTGATTTTGGTAAAATAGATATTCCATGAAGTAAAATATAATAATAAAACATAGTACCCCCAACAAGTAAGGGGATTTTATTCATTTTAAAAATTTTTTTAATTTCTATCATAACATCATGTCTAAAATTTGATACAGAATATAAATTACCAGGATCAATTAAATTAATTAATCGATGAGGATGATTTAATAAATCTATATCAGTAGGTTTAGAGGTTCCAATATTCATATTTTTATAAATTAAAGCTGAATCAACACTAATTAATTCTATAGGAAGATAATTTCTTAATATCATTGCTAATTCTGATTTTCCAGATGCAGTAGGACCCATAAGAAAAATAACAATTTTTTTATTATAATAATTCAACATAATTTTATTTTTTTATATTATTATAAAAATTTATTAATCCTTCTGTAGAAGAATCATAATTAAATTCTTTTTTCTTATTAACTAAATTTTTAAATATATTATTAGATATATTTTTTCCAAGTTCCACACCCCATTGATCAAAACTAAAAATATTAAAAATTACACCCTGAGTAAATATTTTATGTTCATATAATGAAATTAATACACCTAAAGAATAAGGATCCATTTTTTGAAATAAAAATGAATTACTAGGACGATTTCCTTCAAAAAATTTAAATTTTTCTACATATTCATCATGTAAAGTATTTTTTTTTAAATTATTATTTTTATAAAAATTTTGTCCAAAAGCTAAAGCATGAGTTTGAGCAAAAAAATTAGATAATAATATTACATGATGATCATTAATAGGATTATGAGAAAAAATTGAAGCAATAAAATCACACGGAATTAATTTTGTTCCTTGATGTATTAATTGATAAAATGAATGTTGTCCATTTGTTCCTACTGTTCCCCAAATAATAGGTCCAGTTTGCCAAGAAACTTTATTTCCATTTTTATCAATATTTTTACCATTAGATTCCATATTACTCTGTTGAATATACATTGGAAAATTATATAAATATTGATCATAAGGTAAAATAGCTTCTGTTTCAGAATTAAAAAAATTATTATACCATATACCTATTAAACCTAATAAGACAGGAATATTTTTTTCAAAACTTGTAGTTCTAAAATGAATATCCATATCATAAGCACCGCTTAATAATTGAATAAAATTATCAAATCCTAATGATAGGATAATTGATAATCCCATCGCAGACCATAAGGAATAACGACCACCAACCCAATCCCATAATTTAAAAATATTTTCTTTAGTAATACCATAACGCATTGCTTCATTTTCATTTACAGTAATTGCAAAAAAATGCTTATCTAAAATATTTTTATTATTTACTTTTTTAAAAAAAATATCTTTAATAGTTTTAAAATTAACAATAGTTTCTTGTGTAGTAAAAGTTTTAGAAGATATTAAAAATATTGTAGTTTCAAAATCAATTAATTTCAAAATATTAAAAATTTCAGTACCATCAATATTAGAAATAAAAAAAATATTTAAATGATTTTTATAAAAACGTAATGCTTCAGTTACCATTTTAGGTCCTAAATCTGAACCACCGATACCTATATTTACAACATTTTGAATACTTTTTCCAGAATATCCTTTCCATGTTCCATTTATTATTTTTTCTGAAAAATATTTCATTTTATTTAATACTTTATTAATTTCTAACATTATATCAGATTCATTAAAAAAAATTGGATTATTACTAAAATTTCTTAAAGCAGTATGTAAAACAGGGCGTTGTTCAGTTAAATTAATTTTCTCACCACAAAACATTGATTCAATTGCTTGAGATAAATTCATTTCTTTAGCTAAATTTAATAATATTTTTATTGTTGTATTAGTAATTCTATTTTTTGAAATATCAACTAATAATTTATTTTTAAAATTAAAAGAAAAATTTTTAAAACGATTATTATCATTTTTAAATAAATCAAATAGATGTAAATTGTGTATTTCTTTAAAATGTATATTTAAATTTTTCCAAGAATTAGTTTGATTAGGAATAGGATGTTTAATCATATATTTACCTTTTATATGTAATAATTTATTTAAATATTAATATAAAACTTGAAAAAAAAAAAGATTATCCCTATATTATCAAATAAAATATAATTTAAAAATATAAAATTTAAAAAATTTTAAAAAATATTCATATGATAATTGTTAAGGAGATTTAATATGTCTTATAATTCTATTTCTTTTTTACCAACATTATCAAATAGTTTATTTTCTAATAGATTTAATCAAATTGATAAAATATTTAGTACTTTAACAGGAGAAAAACCTTTATCTGAACTTCCTGATTATGATTTTATTAAATTTGATAATACAAAATATCAATTAATATTAGTAGTTCCAGGATATCATGAGCATCAATTAGATGTTTCTATTGAAAATAATCAATTAACTATTTCAGGAAATATTAAAAATAATAAAGAAAATCAAAATCAAAATTTAAAATATATACATAAAGGTATTAATAATAATAGTTTTTCAATTAGTTTTAATTTATATCATCCAATTAAAATTAATAAAGCTATTTTAAAATTAGGTTTATTAAAAATAAATTTTGAATATGAAATTCCAGAATCAAAAAAAATAAAAAAAATTAATATAGAAAAAAAATAATTTAAAAAAATAATATTATTTTATATCATTGTTATTATATAAAATAATTATAATAAAAAAAAATTATAATAACAATGATAAATAAAAATAATTTAATATGGATAGATTTAGAAATGACTGGATTAAATCCAGAAAAACATAAAATAATTGAAATATCTGTAGTAATTACAAATCAATATTTAAAAATTTTATCTATTGGACCATTAATACAAATTTATCAAAATAAAAATATTCTTTCAATAATGAATCAATGGAATAAAAAAGTTCATAAAAAAAATAATTTAATTAATAAAGTAAAAAATAGTCAATTTAATGAAAATAAAGCAGAAATTGAAATATTAAAATTTATACAACAATGGGTACCAAAAAAAAAATCACCTATGTGTGGTAATACTATTAGCCAAGATCGACGTTTTTTATTTAAATATATGTCAAAATTAGAATCATATTTTCATTACCGTCATATTGATGTTAGTTCCATTAAAGAATTAATAAAAAGATGGAATCCAGAAATTATTAAAAAATATACAAAAAAAAAAACACATACAGCATTATTTGATATTTATAATTCAATTAATGAATTAAAATTTTATAAAAATTTTTTTATACAAAAATAAAAAAAACATATAAAATAATATTATTTAAATATTTTCAGTTTATTTAAATTATGTTATATACTATAATTAATAATATTAATATGCGGGAATAGCTCAGTTGGTAGAGCGCAACCTTGCCAAGGTTGAAGTCGCGAGTTCGAATCTCGTTTCCCGCTCAATAATTAAATAATAATTATAAATTAAAATTTTTAATTATAAAATTTTTTATTAAATCGTTCAATTCGACCTCCTTGAGTTATATTTCTTTGTTTTCCTGTATAAAATGGATGGCATTTTGAACAAACGTCTATATGTAAATTATCTTTATTTAATGTAGAAAATATATCAATAATATTTCCACAAGAACAATGAATATTAACTTTTTTATATTTAGGATGAATATTTTTTTTCATGTTAATTCCTATAAATATAATTAATAAATTTAAATAATTAAATTTTATAATTAAAATAATTATAAAAATAAAAAAAATAATAAAATTATTTTTATTAATATTATATAATAAATATAATATTTAAAATTAATAAATTTAAAATATATAATTAATATATCATATACAAGAGATTAATTTATGACAACAATATTAAGTATAAGATTAAATAATAAAGTAGTAATCGGGGGAGATGGACAAGCTACTCTAGGAAATACTGTAATGAAAAATAATGTTAATAAAATACGATCTCTTTATAATAATAAAGTTATTTCAGGATTTGCTGGTGGAACAGCAGATGCATTTACTTTATTTGAATTATTTGAAAAAAAATTAGAAACATATCAAGGACAATTAAAAAAATCTGCTATAGAATTAGCAAAAGATTGGAGAAGTGATCGAATATTAAGAAAATTAGAAGCAATACTTGCTGTTGCTGATAAAAATACATCATTAATTATTACAGGAAATGGAGATGTAATACAACCAGAAAATGATATTATTGCAATTGGTTCTGGAGGACCATATGCTCAAGCAGCCGCTTATGCTTTATTAAAAAATTCTCAATTAGATGCAAAAAGTATTGTAAAAAAAGCATTAAATATTGCAGCAGATATTTGTATATATACTAATCATATGTTTATTATTAAAGAATTACATTCAGAAAAATAAAAAAAAGGATTATTTTATGTCAATTATGACTCCTCAAGAGATTGTAAAAGAACTTAATAAATTTATTGTTGGACAAAAAAAAGCAAAACGAGCAGTAGCAATAGCTTTAAGAAATCGTTGGAGAAGAATGCAATTAAATAATGAATTACAAAATGAAATTACACCAAAAAATATTTTAATGATAGGACCTACTGGTGTAGGAAAAACTGAAATTGCTAGAAGATTAGCAAAATTAGCTCATGCTCCATTTATTAAAGTAGAAGCGACAAAATTTACTGAAGTAGGTTATGTAGGTAAAGAAGTAGATT
The DNA here is from genome assembly GCF_005080705.1 of Buchnera aphidicola (Therioaphis trifolii). NCBI lineage: Bacteria > Pseudomonadati > Pseudomonadota > Gammaproteobacteria > Enterobacterales > Erwiniaceae > Buchnera > Buchnera aphidicola. The sequence goes on from NZ_CP032996.1 coordinate 400,065, forward strand.
CAATTATTCGAGATTTAATTGAAATAGCAATTAAAATTATTAAAAATAAAAAAAATAAACAAAATCAAAAAAAAGCTAAAAAAATGGCTGAAAAAAGAATATTAGATATATTAGTACCAACTATTCCAGAAGAATCCGAAAATAATGAATCTAAAAAACCAAAAACAACAATTAAAATGTTTTATAAAAAATTAAAAGAAGGTAAATTAGATGATAAAGAAATCGAAATTAATATAAATAATAATTCTATGGGTGTGGAAATTATGGCACCTCCAGGTATGGAAGAATTAACAAATCAACTACAATTATTATTTCAAAACTTAAATAGTCCTAAAAAAAGTAAAAAAAGATTAAAAATAAAAGATGCAATGAATTTACTTTGTGAAGAAGAAGCATTAAAATTATTAAATATAGATGAAATTAAAAAAGAAGCTATTACATCAGTTGAACAAAATGGAATAGTTTTTATTGATGAATTAGATAAAATTTGTAAAAAAAGAGGAACAACAACAGGATTAGATGTTTCTAGAGAGGGCGTACAAAGAGATTTATTACCATTAATTGAAGGATGTACAATATCTACAAAATATGGAATGATTAAAACAGATCACATTTTATTTATAACATCAGGTGCATTTCAAGTTTCTAGTCCATCAGATCTTATACCAGAACTACAGGGGAGATTACCAATACGTGTAGAATTACATCCATTAAATATTCAAGATTTTGAAAAAATATTAACAGAACCAAAAACATCAATTATTAAACAATATATTGAATTAATGAAAACAGAAGGAATAAAAATTCAATTTACAAAAGATGGAATATATAAAATAGCAGAAGCATCTTGGAAAATCAATGAAATTATGGAAAATATTGGTGCTAGAAGATTATATACTGTTTTAGAACAATTAATGGAAGATATTTCATTTATGTCTAATAAAATTAAAAATGAAACTATTAATATTAATTCTGAATATGTCAGTAAACATTTAGATCAATTAATTTTTAATGAAGATTTCAATCGATTTATATTATAATTAATAATAATTATTTATTTTTAAAAGGTATAATATGACTCAATGGGTAAATGCTGAAGTAATTAACATAAAAAAATGGACAAGTAGATTATTTAGTTTAATATTACATGCTCCAATATCTCCATTTATTGCTGGACAATTTGCAAAACTAGCAGTACCAATAAATAAAAAAAAATATATTAAAAGAGTATATTCATATGTTAATAGTCCAAAAAATAAAAATTTAGAATTTTTTATTACATTAATTCCAAATGGAATAATGTCAAATAAATTATATAATTTAAAATTAAAAGAAAAAATATTAATTTCTAAAGAATCATCTGGATTTTTTACTATTAATGAAATTCCCAAATCTGAAATATTATGGATGTTTGCCACTGGAACTGCTATAGGACCATTTTGTTCAATTTTACAAGATGGATCCGAATTAGAAAAATTTAAAAAAATAATTCTAATATATGCTGTTAAATATTCAGAAGAATTAGTATATTTACCATTAATAAAAAAATTAAAAAAAAAATATCATAATAAATTAATATTTCAAGCAATTACTAGTCAAGAAAAAAATAAAAATTCATTAACAGGAAGAATACCTGAATTATTAAAAAAAAAAATCATTGAAAAAAAAATAGGTTATGAAATTAATTCAAAAAATTCTCATATTATGTTATGTGGTAATCCAAATATGGTAAAAGATACACAATTAATACTTACTCAAATTTATTTTTTAAAAAAACACTTAAGAAGAAATCCAGGACATATTAGTAGTGAAAATTATTGGTAAAATTATATCAATAAATAATAAAAAATAAAAAAAATTAACATTCTTGAAAAGAAAAAGGGATAACTTGATTAATTTTTTTTATTTTTAACATTATCATAATTATTCTATCTAAACCAAGTGCTATACCAGAACAATTTGGCATATATTTACTTTTTAGTGCATTAATAAAACGAAAATCAATTAATCGTTGAGAAAATTTTTTTTGAATTCTTTTAAAATTATCAAAATCAAATCTTTTTTTTTGTTCATTACTATCAATTAATTCACAAAAACCATTACCTACTTCTATTCCATGAAAAAAACATTCAAATCGATCAGAAATACAAATATTTTTTTTATTTATTCTAGATAACATTGCTTGATGAGCAGGATAATGATATATAAATATCGGTTGATTTTTACCTAATGTAGGTTCAATACCTATTAAAAATATCAAATTTAATAAATCAAAAATTGTATTTTTAAAATTAATTAAATGTTTATGGTTTAATTTTTTTAAAATTAAATTTAATTGTTTAATATTTGTATTAAAAGGATCAATTAAAAATTTTTTTATAAAAATATCTTTATAAGATATTTTATCACAAAAATTTGAAAAAGAAATTTTTTTAAAAAAATATTCAATAAATTCCATTATATCAAACATATTATAAAATGGTTGATACCATTCTAAAATAGTAAATTCTGGATTATGAAAATCACCAATTTTTTCATTACGAAAAGCATGACAAATTTGATATATAGACCCTATACTCAGAGATAAAAGTCTTTTCATATGATATTCTGGACTAGTAATCAACCACATTTTTAAATTAGAATTAGAATTAATATCTTTATATTTCAACTTTAATGGAAATAAATTTACATCTGTAATAGTATATTTTGTTAATAAAGGAGTTTCAATTTCTAAAATATTATGCTTTAAAAAAAAATTACGAATATTATATATTATTTTAGATCTTTTATATAATATCATATTAATATTTTTCATATTTTATATTCCAAAATAAAAAATATTAAATATCTGATTATTATATAAAATATTTAACCCATAATATTATGGGCTAAAATATTTTATATAAATAATAAACAAAAATAAAAAATATATTTTAATTAATTAATAAAATTAAAATATGTAATTTCAGGAAGTTTATTTTTAGATAAAATTACTGAAGTACGTGCACCAAAATTTTTATAAGTTATATTATTTTCCTTTGTTTCATCTTTAATAAAATGACCTAGATAAGTAGCTGTTAATTTTATTTTTCTATGTTTTAAATTCTCAATTGAATAAAATATTGCAGATCTCTCAGGATTAAATTTAGATATTTCTACTTTATTATAAAAAATATCCAAACAAGGTTTACTAATTAAATCTTGTTTTAAACATGATAAAACTAAATTTCTTAAATCAATATCAGGAATATGAACTTTAAAACTATTTAAAATTTTATGATTTGATTTAGAAGATATAATTTTATTATCAATTATTATATTATTACTTATAAAATTAATATTTTCATCTCGTATATTTTTAATTTTCTGTGCTTCATTAAAAATTCTTTCACTTAAAATATTAGTACTACTAAGTTCATTCATTAAATTTAAAGAAACCCAATTAATATCTTTCATATCACTAATAATAGATGAATTCAATTTAATAGCATTATGTGAACTAGTAAATTTTATGTGATTATTAGTAACACTATAAAAAATACTATCTATTTTTGAATTAGAAAAAAAATTAATCCAATTATCACCATTTGTAATCATATCAAAAAAACTAAATTTTTTAACTTTAGAATTTAATTGTTCTACAGTTCTATTATTTGTTTGATTTTCAGAATTTATACTATTATTATTTATTAATAAAATATTTTTAATAACATTAATTGATCTATTAATAGTATTAATAAATTGAGATCCATCTAAATTAGATTCTATCAAATCAAATGATTTAGGAATCATTTTGATAAAAAAATTATTAATATTTGATTTAGGATCAACATAATCTTTTATAAAATCTAAAAATACAGATTTATAATTTTTATTTTTAATTTCTTCAGAAAAATTTAAAATTGGAATAAATGATAAAATTTTATTTTCAATGTTTTTTATAGTCATATTATTTAAATTTTGATCAGATAATACCTGTGAAACATTATCAGTATTTAATTTTTCAATAATATTAATTACTAAATCTTTTAAAATATTAGGATTTATTAATTCAATTGAATTTTTACTAAAAAAATCCGGAGTTGTATTATTTATAATATTTTTTATATTTTTTTTTAAATTTATTTTTTTTATTTCTGAATTATTTTTATAATTATTTATATTTTTTATTAAAGATATTGGATTATTAATAGGGAAAATAGATGACATATTTTTATTCCCTTTTATTATTCAAATAAATTATTTTTTTATAAAAAGGATATTTATTAATAATATTATATATAATATTTAATAAAATATTTCAATAAATTTTTTTAAATTATAATAAAAAATATATATTATAATTTTTGAATAATAATATTATTATTAATTAAATATGAAATACAAAATTAACATTATTAATAAATGTGAAAAAAAATTTTTATTAATTAAAAAAATATGGAATTTAAAAAATGACAATAATTCTAAATTTTCTTTAATTATAAAACCAAATCGTATTGAATTAAAAAATAATTCATTATCATCTCAAAAAAATATATGGGTAAATTTTAATTATAAAAATTATCAAAAATATAAAAAAGATAAAAAAATAAAAATAATAAAAGCTATTAAAATAAAAAAAAATAAATTTATAAATATTATAGATGCTACCGCAGGTTTAGGAAAAGATGCTTTTATATTTTTTTCTTATGGTTGTAAAGTCACAATGATTGAACGTCATCCTATTTTATCAATTTTACTATTTGATGGATTAAAACGAGGTTATAAAGATAAAAAAATTGGACATTTAATAAAAAAAAATATAAATATAATATATAATACAAGTATGAATATAAATCAATTAAATATACCAAAACCTGATGTAATATATTTAGATCCTATGTTTCAAAAAAAAAAAAATAATGCATTATCTAAAAAAGAAATACGAACAATTCAAAATTTAGTTAAATATGACTTAAATACTAATTTATTATTTCAAAAATGTTTTTTATTTTGTAAAAATAAAGTCGTTGTTAAAAGACCAAAAAATGAAAAAACAATTTCAAAAAAAAAACCAAATTATAATATAAAAACAAAAAAATATCGTTTTGATATTTATTTAAAATAATATGAAATACTAATTAATCACTAATAGAAGTATCTAATTGATGTACAATTTTTATACCTATTAATAATATTGTAATAATAAAAATTGAAATTCCAAACCAATTACCTAATGACCAAAATATACCACCAAATGTTCCTAAAATACTAGAACCTAAATAATAACAACATAAATATAATGAAGAAGCTTGTCCTTTTGCAACTTTAGAACGATAACCTACCCAACTACTTGAAACAGAATGAGCAGAAAAAAATCCACTAGAAAATAACATTAATCCAAAAATAATAAAAATTAAAATATCCCATTGTGTCATTATAATACCTGAAATCATAAGTAATAATGAATAAATTAAAACATTTTTACGACCATATTTTAAAATAAATTCACTTGATTTAGGAGAACTATATGCACCTGTTAAATATACAACGGATAATAATCCAATAACAATTTGATTCAAAAAAAATGGTTGAATCATTAATCGATATCCAACATAATTAAATAAAGTAACAAAACTACCCATTAAAATAAATCCAATAAAAAATAATACAGATAAAATATGATCACTACACTGTAAAAAAAAACTTTTTATAATTTTACTAGGTTTTAAAGAAATACTATGAAAATTATTTGATGAAGGTAATAAAAATAAAAATAATAAAGAACCAAATAAAGAAACTAAACCAATAATTAAAAGTGATCGTTCCCAAGAACAATAATGTACTAAAACACTACTTAAAAACCTACCTGAAAAACCTCCAATAGTATTACCACTAATATATAATCCGATTGCAAATGGTAAAACTACAGGATGTATTTCTTCACTTAAATATGTCATTGCAACAGCAGCAACACCACTTAATGATAATCCAGTCAACATTCTAAGAATAATAACTTCAATCCAAGTATGCATAGCTGAACATAAAATTGTTAAAAAAGTAGCTAATAACAAAGATATACTCATAACTATTTTTCTACCAAAAGTATCAGATAAAGATCCTGTAAATAACATACCTATTGCCATAGTAGCTGTTGTAACAGATAAAGATAAACTACTTTGAGCAGGAGTTAAATGAAATTCACTTGAAAAAGTAGGTAAAATAGGCTGTACACAATATAAAATAGAAAAAGTTGCTAATCCAGCTAAAAATAAAGCAATAATAACTTTTTTAAATTTATTTGTTCCACAATCAATATATTTTTTATTATCACATTTAAAATCAATAATTACATTATTATTATTTTTATTTAAATGAAACAAAAAAATTTTCCTCCTTCAATATTAAAAATTAATATTTTGATTTAAAATAATATAAATTAATAAATATAAAAAATCATTAAGTTTCAAAACAATTTATATCAATATAACCATCATATACATGTTCAGCAGGACCTTTCATATATACAGAATCTCCAAATCCACTCCAAAAAATTTCTAAATTACCTCCTAATAAAGTAACAATAACTTTTTTTTGTAAAATATTTTGTATAATTCCATGAACTACAGAAGCGCATGCACCACTACCACAAGCTCGAGTTTCACCAACACCACGTTCATAAACACGAAGCATAATATGATTTAAAGATACTATTTGAACAAAATTAACATTAATACCTTCAGGAAATAAAATATGATTATTTAATAATCTTCCAATTTTATTAACAGAACAATTATTAATATCTTTTACTAAAATAATACAATGTGGATTTCCAATAAAAATTGTTCCAAATTCTATAATTATATCATTAATTTTAATAACATTTAAATTAAAATTTTTTAATTTAAATTTTGGAACATTATTTGAATTAAATTTTGGATGTCCCATATTAACAATAATATTTTTTTTATCAATATAATGAATTAACATATCATTATATTTTGTTTGAACTAAAATTTTTTTTTTAGTAGTTAATTTTTTTAAATGTAAAAAATAAACAAAACATCTTGCTCCATTACCACACTGAGCTACTTCAGAACCATCTGCATTAAAAATACGATAATAAAAATCACAATTTATTTTTTTTGGGTTTTCAACAATTAAAAGTTGATCAAAACCAATTCCAGTATTTCTATTAGATATTTTTTTTATAATATTGTTAGATAAAGGAATATTTTGATTAATTTTGTCGATAACAACAAAATCATTACCTAATCCATGCATTTTAGAAAAATATATTTTTTTATTTTTACTTAACATAATATTAAATATTGAATTAATTAATAAAAAATTTATATCATTAAAAAATATTTATGATATTAATAAAATAAAATGTTTAATTAAATACATTTAATTTAAAAGGAATATTTATGAAAATTAATCAATCAAATTTTAATATTATTTATAATAAAATTTTATTTAATATTGAAAATTATTTAGATAATTTTAATAGTAAAAATGATATAGATTATGAAAATAATTATCAAATGATGATTATATCATTTTCAAAAACAAATAAAATTATTATTAGTAAACAAGAATCATTAAAACAAATTTGGTTAGCAACAAGAGATAATGGATATCATTTTAATTATCAAAATTCTAATTGGATATGTAATCGCAGTAAACGTAATTTTTGGAGTATTTTAGAAGAATCATTTTATTTACAAGGAAAAGAAAAGGTAAATTTTAAAAAATTTTTAAAATAAAATTTTTCGGCGAAAGAGGATTTGAACCTCTGACCTACTGGTCCCAAACCAGTTGCGCTACCACGCTGCGCTATTCGCCGAATAAATTAAATTTTAAAATATTTTATATAAAATCATTGGGTGACTAATGGGATTCGAACCCATGACATCTGGAACCACAATCCAGAACTCTACCAACTGAGCTATAGTCACCAAAAATATATATTTAAAAAATATATTAACATATTTTTTATATTTAGTAAATATATTTAAAATAACTCATAATTTAATATGCGCTCGACAGGATTTGAACCTGAGACCTCTACCTTCGGAGGGTAGCGCTCTATCCAACTGAGCTACGAGCGCTATTATATAAAATAATATATTTTTAAATATAAAATTATATTTAAAAATATATTATATTAATATAATTATATAAATTATTTTTTTATAAATTTAAAATAAAAATATATTATTTTCGTTTCATCATATTAAAAAATTCATAATTAGTTTTTGTCATAGATAATTTATTAATTAAAAATTCCATGGCATCAATTTCACGCATGGGATGAATTATTTTTCTTAAAATCCACATTTTTTGAAGTTCTTCTGAAGAAGTTAATAATTCTTCTTTTCGAGTTCCAGAACGATTATAATCAATTGCTGGAAATACTCTTTTTTCAGATATTTTTCGTGATAATAATAATTCCATATTTCCAGTACCTTTAAATTCTTCATAAATTACTTCATCCATTTTAGACCCGGTATCAATTAAAGCAGTTGCAATAATAGTTAAACTACCTCCTTCTTCAATATTTCTTGCTGATCCAAAAAAACGCTTTGGTCTATGTAAAGCATTAGAATCAATACCACCTGTTAATACTTTTCCAGAAGAGGGTATAATAGTATTATAAGCACGCGCTAATCTTGTAATTGAATCTAATAAAATAATTACATCTTTTTTATGTTCTACTAAACGTTTTGCTTTTTCAATAACCATTTCAGCTACTTGAATATGTCGAAAAGCAGGTTCATCAAAGGTAGATGCTATTACTTCACCTTTTACTAATCGTTTCATTTCTGTTACTTCTTCAGGTCTTTCATCAATTAATAAAACCATTAATATACATTCTGAATGATTATATGCAATACTTTGAGCAATATTTTGTAATAACATTGTTTTTCCAGCTTTAGGGGGAGCAACAATTAAACCTCGTTGTCCTCTTCCTATAGGAGCAGATAAGTCCAATACACGAGTAGTTAAATCTTCTTTTGAACCATTACCCCGCTCCATTCTCAGTCGAGAATTAGCATGTAATGGAGTTAAATTTTCAAATAAAATTTTTTTTCTTACACTTTCAGGTTTTTCATAATTTACTGTATTTACTTTTAATAAAGCAAAATATCTTTCACCATCTTTTGGTGGTCTAATTTTACCAGAAATAGTATCACCTGTTCTTAAATTAAATCTTCGAATTTGACTAGGAGAAACATATATATCATCTGGTCCAGATAAATAGGAACTATCTTCAGAACGTAAAAAACCAAATCCATCCTGTAAAATTTCTAAAACTCCATCTCCGAATATATTTTCACCACTTGTTGAATGTTTTTTCAGAATATTAAAAATAATATCTTGTTTTCTCATTCGGGCTAAATTTTCTAACCCGATCTTATTACCAAGGATAATTAATTCAGAAACTAACATATTTTTAAGTGTAGTAAGATTCATAAATATTATTTCTTAATAAAAAAAATACTAATATATAATTTTAAAATATCAAAATAAGATTATTTTAAAATAAGGTATATAATAAATTTTTATATTTTTTTTAAATACCTTAATTATAATAATAACATGAAATTAAAAAAATATCTATAATTTTTATTTAATATTAAAAATAATAAATTATTAAATTATTTTATATTAAAATGTACATGTAATAATTTCTCTACTTCTGATTTAGCAATTACTCCAGAATTTCTTGCAATAATTTTTTTATTTTTTAAAAATAATAAAGTTGGTATACTTTGTATAGAATAATTTAACATAATATCCTTACAATCATCAACATTAACTTTTCCTACTATTAGTTTATTTTTATATTTTTTAGCAATTTCTTCTAAAATTGGAAAAAAAATTTTACATGGACCACACCAATCTGCCCAAAAATCAATTAAAACTGGAAATTTTGAATCTAAAACAATTTCTTGAAAATTATTATTCGTTAAAACAATGATATTATTTTTCATATTTTAAATTCCTATTTATTATACAATTATTAAAATATATTTATTATATTATGAATTTATTTTATTCTTTTAAATAATTTTCCCAAAGTAAATCATTTTTAGGTAATTCAAATAAAAAACGACTAGGTTTAATATCTATGATAGAACCATAATAATATCTTTGATTACAAAAACTTATTATTAATTCTTTTTTTGCTCTGGTAATAGCTACATAAACTAATCTACGTTCTTCAGATATATTTTTATTTTTTACATTATGATAAGATGGAATAATACCTTCTTCAAATCCTATAATAAATACTATTGGAAATTCTAAACCTTTAGAAGCATGAATAGTCATTAATTGAATAGCATCATAATCATTATTTTTATTACTGACATTAATATTAGTATCATGTATCGATAATTGATTTATTAATTTTATTAGTATTTCATATGAGTTTATTATATTATTATATTTAATATAAGTATTAAAATAATTATCTATTAAATTTAATAATATTTCAATATTTTGAATATTATTTTTAATATTTTTATTATTTTTTAATAACCACTCTTTATATTTTATATCATTAATAATTTTATACAATATTTTTTTTGGATTTTTTTTAGAAAAAAGTATAATATTTTCACATAATTTTATAAATTTATTTAATAAATTTCTTGTATTTTTACGTAATATTTTTTGAAAATTAATATCTTGAATAACAAAATAATAATTTTTATTATAATATTTTGAATATTTAATAATTTTTTTTATAGTAGAAATACCAATTCCTCGAGAAGGAATATTAATAATTTTTAAAAAAGAAATATTATCATCTTGATTAATAATAAATTTTAAATATGAAATTAAATTGCGAATGTCAGGTTTATTAAAAAAAGAATTATTTTCATGAATAACATATGGTATTTGTTTTTGAAATAAATTTTTTTCAAAAATTTTAGATTGTTGATTTTTTCGATATAAAATAACATAATCTTTATATTTTAAATTATTTTTTAATTTATGTAACAATATTTTAGAAATAATTGTTTCAGATTCATCATATTCATTTTTTAATTTTAATATTTTAATTTTAATACCATCTTCTAAAGTAGAAAATAATTTTTTTTTAAAAATATGTTGATTATTTGATATTAATATATTAGCTACTTTTAAAATTCTTTTTGAAGATCGATAATTACGTTCCATCTTAATAACTTGTAATTTTGGATAATCATTTTTTAAAAATAAAAGATTTTCAACATTTGCTCCTCTCCAAGAATAAATTGATTGATCATCATCACCAACTAAAGTAAAATTAGAATTATTTCCACTTAATAATTTAATTAATTTATATTGACTATAATTAGTATCTTGATATTCATCTACTAATAAATATTTAATACAATTTTGCCATTTTTCTTTTATTTTTTGACATTTTTTTAATAAATATACAGCAACATAAATTAAATCATCAAAATCAAAAACATTATATTTTTTTAAAAAATTATTATATTCTTGATAATATTCAGAAAAAATTTTTTCTTCTTTTGAAGAAGCTTTTTTTTTAGATTTTTTAGGACTATATATTTTATTTTTTTGAAACGAAATATATTTAATAATTTTTTTTAAAATATCATTATTATGACGAAATTCTTTTGAAACAATATTTTTTATTAATCGAATTTGATCATGATAATCGAATAATGTATAATTTTTATTATAACCTAATATATTTAATGATTTTGAAATAATTTTCATACCTAATGAATGAAATGTAAAAATATTTAATTTATTTAAATTATTTTTATAATTAATAAAAATTTTTTTTTTAATTCTATTTTTCATTTCTTGAGCAGCTTTATTAGTAAAAGTTACTGCAAAAATTTCATTAGGATGATATCCATAATAATTAATTAATCGAATAATTTTTTCAATAATAACAGTAGTTTTTCCTGAACCAGCTCCAGCTAATATTAAACAAGGACCTTGAATTGTACGAATTGCCTCTATTTGTTGTTTATTTAATGACATAATTATAATTTAAAAATTTAAAATACTTTTCATATTAATCATATAACTTCTTAATTTTCGACCAACTACTTCAATATCATGATTATAAATTTCTTCATTTATTTTTTGTAATTTAATATTATTAATATCAATATTTGGATATGTTATACCAATATCTTCTTTATTTATTTTTTTTAAAAAATTATTTAAAATAGAAATAGATCTCTTTGTAAATAAATAACTTCCATATTCTGCTGTATCAGATATAACTAAATTCATTTCATAAAAACGTTTTCTAGAAATTGTATTTGCTATTAAAGGTAATTCATGTAAAGATTCATAATATGCAGATTCTGCTTTTATTCCAGAAGATACCATAGTTTCAAAAGCTAATTCTATTCCTGATTTTAATATAGCCACCATTAATATCCCTTTTTGAAAATATTCATCTTCTAAAATTTTCTCATTAGATTGTTTAGCTTTTTCAAATGCAGTATTTTTAATTTCATTACGCCATTTTAATAAATTTTTATCTTTATTATTCCAATCAACCATCATATCTTCAGAAAACTTACCTGAAAAAATATCATCCATGTGTTTTTCAAATAATGTTTTTAATATTTTTTTTAATTTGTTTGATAATTCACATACTCTAAATTTTGCAGAATTAGATAATCGATTTAACATTAAAGTAATTCCACCATGTTTTAAAGATTCCGTAATTACTTCCCATCCATTTTGTAATAATTTTACTGCATAATTAGATTTAAATCCATGTTCTATTAAATAATTATAAATAACAATCGAACTAGATTGTAATAATCCACATAATATTGTTTGTTCTCCCATTAAATCAGATTTAACTTCAGCTATAAAAGAAGATTTTAAAACACCAGCATGATGACTTCCTATAGCATAAGCCCATGATTTTGCAAATTCAAAACCTTTATTAAAGGGATCATTTTCAGTATGTACAGCGATAAGTGCGGGAACACCAAAACCTCTTTTATATTCTTCTCGAACTTCAGTACCTGGACATTTTGGAGCTACCATAATTACAGTAATATCTTTTCGAATAATTTCTCCTGATTCTACAATATTAAATCCATGTGAATATCCTAATACAGAATTTTTTTTCATTAATGGTTGTATCATTTTAATAACATTTGAATGTTGTTTATCTGGTGTTAAGTTAATTACTAAATCAGCTTTAGGAATTAATGTTTCATAATCTCCAACTGGAAAAGAATAATTAACAGCATTTTTCCAAGATGTATTTTTATTTAAAATACTTTCTTTTTTTAAAGCATATGAAATATTTAATCCTGAATCACGCATATTTAAACCTTGATGTAATCCTTGTGCACCACACCCAATAATAACTATTTTTTTTCCTTTTAAAACATTAATAATGTTTTTAAATTCTTTTTTATCCAAAAAATTACATTGTTTTAATTGTATATTTTTTTTTCTAAAATTTAATGTATTAAAATAATTTTTCATACTATATTTTATTCCTATAATTGAAAAAAATAAAAATTAAAAAATAATATTTATAATATTTTAATTAATTTAAATATTATTTTTTTGAAATAACATATTAATTTTTTTTTTATTTCTTACTGCACCTTTATCAGCGCTAGTTGCAAATAAAGAATACATTTTTAATGCTAATGAAATATGACGAATACGATTTTTAGGATGATAAGGTTTATCACAATTCTCTTCTTCTTGAATTCTTTTTTGTATTTCTAATTCAGAAATATTTAAATGAATTGATCTTTTTAAAATATCAATATGAATTATATCACCATTTTTAACTAATGCAATCAAACCTTTATTTGCAGCTTCTGGAGAAATATGACCAATAGATAACCCAGACGTACCTCCTGAAAATCTTCCATCAGTAATTAAAGCACATGATTTATCTATTCCAACTGATTTTAAATATGTACTAGGATATAACATTTCTTGCATTCCAGGACCACCCTTAGGACCTTCATAACGAATAACAACAGCATCACCAGAATTAATTTTATGATCTAAAATTGCTTTTACAGCAGATTCTTGACTTTCAAAAACTTTTGCAGGTCCTTTAAAAATAAATTGATTTTTATTTAATCCTGCAGTTTTAATAATACAACCATTTTTTGCTAAATTTCCATATAATACTGCTAAACCACCATCTTGATTATAAGCAAATTGAGATGATCTAATACATCCAAATTTTCGATCACTATCTACTGTATTCCATCTAAATGATTGAGAATATGGTTTAGTTGTTTTAATACCCATAGGTCCAGCACGAAACATTTTAATAATATTATTATCTTGTGTTTTTTTAATATCATATTTATTTAATAAATTACTTAAAGATAAACCTAAGATATTTTTTACATTTTTATTTAATAGATTTATTTTATTTAATTCACTTAAAATACCTATTACACCACCTGCACGATGTACATCTTCCATATGATATATTTCACTACTAGGAGCAACTTTACATAAATGAGGAGTTGTTCGTGATAATTTATCTATATCATTTATCTTAAAATTAATATTTCCCTCTTGAGCTGCTGCTAATAAATGTAAAATAGTATTCGTTGATCCCCCCATTGCAATATCTAATCTCATTGCATTTTCAAAAGAAAATTTATTTGCAATATTACGAGGTAATACAGAAAAATCATTATTTTTATAAAATCTTTTTGTTATTTTAACAATGGTTTTAGCTGATTCAATAAATATTTTTTTTCTATCAATATGTGTAGCTAATAATGTACCATTTCCTGGTAATGCTAATCCAATTGCTTCTAATAAACAATTCATAGAATTCGCAGTAAACATACCAGAACAAGAACCACATGTAGGACATGCAGATTTTTCAATATCATCAACAAATTTATCAGAAAAATTAGAATTTGCACTATAACTAATAGCATCAACTAAATTAATTTTATTTAATCCATTATTAATATATATCTTTCCTGCTTCCATAGGACCCCCAGAAACAAATACAGAGGGTATATTTAACCTTAATGAAGCCATAAACATAGCTGGAGTAATTTTATCACAATTTGATACACAAATCATAGCATCGACACAATGTGCATTAATCATATATTCAATAGAATCAGCAATTAATTCACGAGAAGGTAAAGAATATAACATACCTAAATGTCCCATTGCAATACCATCATCTACTGCAATAGTATTAAATTCTTTTGCTACACCTTGATCTGTCTTATTAATTGTATTAGCAATTAATTCACCTACTTTTTGTAAATGTATATGACCTGGAACAAATTGTGCAAAAGAATTAACAACGGCTATAATAGGCTTTTTAAAATCATTATCTTTCATGCCTGTAGCACGCCATAAAGCTCTAGCTCCTGCCATATTTCTACCACTAGTACTAGTTTTAGAACGATATTTAGGCATAATTATTTATCTCAAAAAAAAATAAAATCTTATTTAATGACATTTTATCATAATATTAAATATATAATTAAAATTTAAAAATTTTTCATTTAAAATATAAAATAATTAAAAATAGTTATCAGGGATGGAGGGAATTGAACCCCCAACTTTCAGTTTTGGAGACCGATACTCTACCAATTGAGTTACATCCCTATATTATTAATATTATACTGAATTCAAAATATTTAGTCTACTAAGAAAATATATTTTTATAAAAAAAATAATAAAAAATATTAAAAACATTATAATAAAAATATATTATAATTAATAAAATAATAATATATTAAATATTAAAAATTTTATTTAAACATTTAACATAATGGATATATAATATAATAATGAAATTTCCAATTTATTTAGATTATGCTGCAACAACTCCAGTAGATGAAAAAGTTGTTAAAAAAATGATAAACTATTTAACAATTAATGGAATATTTGGTAATTCTGCATCTCGATCACATCGATTTGGATGGGTAGCAGAAGAGGCTGTAGATCTTGCAAGAGAACAAATATCAAATTTAATTAATTCTGATCCAAGAGAAATCATATTTACTTCAGGAGCTACTGAATCCAATAATCTTGCCATTAAAGGTTGTTGTGATTTTTATAAAAATAAAGGTAATCATATTATTACTAGTAATACTGAACATAAATCAGTTTTAGATACATGTAAATATCTTGAACAAAAAAATTTTTGTGTAACATATTTAAATCCTAAAAAAAATGGAATAATTTCCTTAAAAGAAATAAAAGAAAAAATTAAAAAAAATACTATTTTAATTTCTATTATGTATGTAAATAATGAAACTGGAACTATGCAAAATATTCATGAAATATCAAAAATATGTCATAAAAATAATATTTTATTTCATGTAGATGCAACACAAGCAATTGGTAAAATACCTATTAATATTAAACAAGAAAATATTGATTTAATGTCATTTTCAGCACATAAAATTTATGGACCTAAAGGAATTGGAGTATTATATATAAAAAGAAAACCAAGAATTCGATTAACACCTCAAATACATGGAGGAAACCATGAAAGAGGAATGAGATCAGGTACATTACCTGTACATCAAATTATTGGAATGGGAATAGCATGTAAAATAATGAAAAAAAAAATGTTTGATGAAATACCTTATATATTAAATTTAAGAAATATTCTTTGGAATGGAATTAAAAATATTGAAGAAATATATTTAAATACTAATTTAAAAAATAGTGCTCCTCATATTTTAAATGTAAGTTTTAATTTTGTAGAAGGTGAGTCATTAATAATGGCATTAAAAAATTTAGCTATTGCATCTGGATCAGCATGTACTTCTGCAAGTTTAGAACCTTCATATGTATTAAAATCGTTAGGATTAAAAGATGAATTAGCGCATAGTTCTATTAGATTTTCATTAGGACGATTTACAACAAAAGATGAAATTTATTATACAATTGAAATTATTCATCAAGCAATAAAAAAATTAAGAAAATTATCACCGTTATGGGAAATGTTTAAATCAGGAATTGATTTAAATAAAGTTAAATGGCAACATAATTAACAAATTAAGGATTGTAATATGACGTATAGTAAAAAAGTAATAGATCATTATGAAAATCCTCGTAATGTCGGATCATTTAAAAATACTAAATCTAAAAAAATTGGAAGTAGTTTAGTTGGAGCACCGTCTTGTGGAGATGTAATGAAATTACAGATTAAAGTTAATAAACAGGGTATTATTGAAGATGCTTGTTTTAAAACATATGGATGTGGTTCTGCAATTGCTTCTAGCTCTTTAATTACTGAATGGATTAAAGGAAAATCAATAGAAGAAGCAGAAAAAATTAAAAACACTACTATTGCAAAAGAATTAGATTTACCTCCAGTTAAAATTCATTGTTCAATATTAGCGGAAGATGCAATTAAAGCAGCAATTAATGATTATAAAAAAAAAAAATAAATATTTAAATTCCTGATATATTAAAATAGTATAATATTTAAATATTTCAGGAATTTGAATAAATAAAATTTAATATTAAAAATAAAAAATATTTTAAAGTTTAAAAAAATTTAATATAAAAGGATAATTTATGTCAAAAATTATTTTTTTACCAAATAAAGATTTATTATTAAAAAAAAAAATTTGTTTAGCAAAAATTGGAGAAACGATTTTAGATATTGCACTTAAAAATAACATTAATATGCAACATGCATGTGAAAAATCATGTGCTTGTAGTACATGTCATTGTATTATTAAAAAAGGATATAATTCTTTATCAATTATTACAGAAAAAGAAAATGATGTATTAGATAAAGCATATGGTGTAGAATATTATAGTCGATTATCCTGTCAGGCAAAAATTATTAATTTAAATGAAGATATTGAAATAAAAATACCAAATATAAAATAAAAAATAAAAAATATTAAAAATATAAAAAATATAATTTATATTAAAAAATTTATAAATATGGATTTTTTGTATTTTTAAAAATAATTTTAATATTTTTACCAAATAAACATAAACGTTCTTGAAAAAAATTTATTAAATAACGTTTATAACTTTTTGAAATATTTAATAATTGATTTCCATGTATTACAATAGTAGGAGGATTATATCCTCCAGGATGTGCATATTTTAATTTTATTTTTTTTCCTTGAAATAGTGCAGGAGGATTTTTTAAAATTGCTTGATATAAAATTTTTGTTAATTGCGATGATTTCATTTTTTGATTTGATTTTTTTATTAAAATATCAATTAAAGAAAATATTTTTTTAATACCTTTTTTATATAAAGCTGAAATAAAATGAATATAAAAAAATTTCATTATTCTATATTTTGAATATAAATATTTTTTAATTTTTTTTTTTTCTATTAAAGATAAATTTTCTGATTTATTAATTAATATTAATAATATTTTACCAGAATTAATAATGATATTTAAAATCCATATATCTTTTTTATTAAAACCATGTTTTGCATCTATAATTAAAATAGAAATATAAGAATGAGAAATTGCTTGTAATGTTTTTATAATAGGTAAAGATTCTTTTGAACCTTTATTTTTTTTTTTAATACCTGCAGTATCAATAATTTTATATTGTTTATTTTTAAATACAACTAAATCAAAAATAGTATCACGAGTTGTTCCAGAAATATGAGAAGTAATAGCTCTATTTTTATTTAATAATGTATTAAATAATGTTGATTTACCAACATTAGGTTTACCAATAATAGAAATAATTCTATTATTAATAGAATATTTTTTTTTATTAATAAAATTATTTAAATATTTTAATTTTATATTGGATTGAATCCAATTATTTATTTTATTTTTTAAATTTTGAAGACCAATATTTTTTAATGCAGAAATTAAAAAAATATTTTTAATTCCTAAACAATAATATTCATTTATTATATATTGATAATTTTTAATTTTATCAATTTTATTAATTATTAAAAAAATTTCTTTAGATTGTTTACGAATTATATTAATAATAATTTTATCTTCTTCTGTAATTCCAATTTTTATATTTAAAATAAATAAAATTAAAATTGAGTCTTTTATTGCAATTAAAGTTTGATTTAAAATATTTTTTTTTAATATGTCTAATTGATTATTATAAAATTGAAATCCAGCAGTATCAATAATATTAACATTTTGATTTTTTAATTTTAAGACACCAAATTGACGATCTCTTGTAAAATCAAAACTATCATGAATTATTGCTAAATTTTTTTTTATTAACTTATTAAATAATGTAGATTTTCCAACA